>DASUOY010000585.1:0-9033 GCA_036276395.1 Pseudomonas sp. | reverse complement strand
AGGCGTTGAGCATCTCCACCACTTCCTTGGCGCTCAGCCGTTCGCTGATGCGGGTGAAATTGCGGATATCGGAAAACAGCACGCTGATGCGCTGCGTTTGGCCGCCCAGCTGCGGGCGCTCGCCGGATTTGAGCAAGGACTCGACCACCTGCTCCGAGACATAGCGGCCGAACATCTGGCGCAGCCGACTGCGCTCGCGCTCCTCGCCGGTCAGGCGTAACCCCAGCACCCCGAGCAGGTTCAGGGACAGGGCCAGCCCCGCGCCCCCCAGGGGTAACAGCCAGCCCAGGCGAAACAGCCACTGCCCCAGCAGCAGCAACAGCAGCACGCCGAGCAGCCAGGCCATGAGCGCCGCCCATACCGGCAGGCGCAGGAAGCATGCGACCGCCACCGCCCCCAGCAGCACCAGCCCGAACAGCCGCCAGAACGCGGGCGGGCTCTGCAGGCGACTGCCGCTGAGCAAGGCCTGCAGCACATTGGCGTGGATTTCCACCCCGCTCATCAACAGGCTGCGCCCCCCCAACCAGTCGCTGCTGAATGGGGTGAAGTGGGCATCGTTGAGCCCCGCGGCGGTGGCGCCGAGCAGCACCAGCTTGCCGCGCAGCGCCTGCACCTGGGGATCGTCCAGGGCGTTTTCGGCCAGCAGCTGCTTCAAGGCCAGGGTCTGGAACGAACCCGGCGGCCCCAGGTAGGGAATCACCTCGGCGGCCTGATCGCGCTGCAGTTCGCGCCCGCCCAGACGCCAGCTACTGGCGCGTACATCCTGACCCGTCGCGCGTACCGCCAGCAGCGCCGGCAGGCTCAGCTGCGGCAACTCATCCTCGAGCTGCGCCCGCGCCGCCTCGGCCACTGGGGCGAGCCGATAGCGGCGCACCAGGCCATCGCCCTCCACCAGCAGGTCGGCCAGGCCGACATGGGGCAGCAATTCATAGTTGGGCAGCACCAGCAGGTAATCCGGGCTCGGCAGCAGGTAGTCGCTGGCCTCGGCGCCGCTGCCGGAGCGGCTCGCCACCAGCAGCAACTGGCCGCTGCCTAGCTGCTCGCGAAAGGCCCGGTCATAGTCCCGCGCGCCTTGCTGGTCGCCAGCGAGTTTGCTCAGCCAGCGCTCGGGGCTGATGCTGTAGAGCAGGTCCAGCCCCACCAGTGGCACCCCGACCTGACGCAGGCGCGCCACGGCCAGCGCCAGACGGTCGGTCCAGAACAGCATGGGGTCGTCCGGGTAGAGCGCCAGGCTGTCTTCGTCGATGGCCACTATGGCCACCTGCTGGGTTTCAGCACGGCGGCCCTGCCACTGAAACTGCAAGTCCTGCAGGCGCCGCTCGCCCCAGTCGAGCAAGCCGGCGCGGCCCAGGCCCTCGGCCACGGCGGCGCTGAGCAGCACCAGCAACAGCAACTTGAGCGGCATGCGCCACGCCCGCCTGATCCGCATCCACCCCTCCTTCGCCAGTCGAACAACGGCGCGCAGCCTTTCTATACTCAAGGCATTTCGCCACGGGCACGCCAGTTCCCCACAAGCATAGGCATCCGCCATGACCCTGCGCGGCAAGATTCTCGGCTTCTTTCTGCTGCTGTTGCTGGCGGTGATGGTGCTATTGCTGGCGCTGGTGTATCGCTCCACCTACCAGCACACCCTGAGCCAGGTCGCCGGCCAGCTGGGCTTTGCCCATGCGGTGCTGAGCAACGAGCTGCAGAGCCGGCGTCAGGCGCAGAGCGCCATGGCCGATCTGATCGCCAAGGACTTCACCCTGCTCGGCGAAATCGCCGACCTGATCGCCAGCCCGCAGCAGGAGGCGCAGTCGCTGTCCGCCGCGCTGGAGTCCTTCGCTTCGCGCAGCCAGGCCAGTTTCGCCCTGGTCAGCGCGCCACAGGGGCTAATTCTGGCCGGCACCAGCGGCGAGCTGCTGCCCGGCAGCCAACTGCCCTGGAGCGCCATGTTCGACCCGGATGACCCGCAGAGCGCCGAGCGCCTGGTGGTGTTCGGCGAGCGGGTGCTGCATATCAACGCCACGCCGATCTTCGCCCCCAGGCCAAACCTGATGGGCTGGCTGCTGATGGCCTTCGAGCTGGATGACCAGGCCACCGCCCAGCTGGCGCGGCTCAGCGGCGCCGATGTGGCCCTGCTCGACGGCACGCCAGGAGCCTACCGGGTGTTGGCCAGCAACCTGGACGCGCTGCCGCGGGCCGAGCTGGCCGGCCAGCAACTGCCGAATGCCGAGGGGGTATTCCGCTTCGGTTTGCAGGGGTTGGAACAGGTGGCCCTGCGCGCGCCCCTGGCCGGCACCAGCGGCGAGCTGCAGGTGTTGCTGATGCGCTCGCTGTCCGCCGAGCTGGCCGACTACCAGCCACTGCAATGGCAACTGGCGGGGATCTTCGCCATCGCCCTGCTGCTCGCCGGCCTCGGCGCGCTATGGATCGCCAACACGGTCAGCCGCCCGCTCAGCCAGATGGTGGAGAACGTCCGGCGTATCGCCGGTGGCGACTATCAGGTGGCTATGCAGGTGCCGGCCACCCAGGCCAGTGGCGAAATCGGCCTGCTGGCCCGCGAATTCGTCGCCATGCAGCAGGGCATTGCCGAGCGCGAGGCGACCATCAGCTTCCTCGCCTACCGCGACCCGCTGACCGAACTGGCCAACCGCAACCGTTTTGTCGCCGAGCTGCAGCAGGCCATCGCCCAGGCCTCGGGCGGCGAAGGGGTGGCGGTGCTGTTGATGGACCTGGACAACTTCAAGGACCTCAACGACACCCTCGGCCACGAGGCCGGCGACCAGCTGCTGTGTCAGCTCGCCGAACGCCTGAGCGCGCTGTTGCGCCCGGGCGAGCAGCTGGCGCGCCTGGGTGGCGACGAGTTCGCCCTGCTGATTGCCCACTGCCAGCCGGGCAAGGTCATCCCCGCCGCCGAGCATTACCGCAGCGCCCTGCACGAGCCCTTCGCCGTGCGCGGCATCAGCATGACCCTCAACGCCACCCTGGGTATCGCCCTCTACCCGGATCACGGCGAAAGCGCCGGCAGCCTGCTGCAGCACGCCGAGGTGGCCATGTACCTGGGCAAGGCGCAGCGCTCGCCCTACGCCCTCTATCGCCCGGAACTGGACCGCCACAGCCTGCTGCGCCTGGCCCTGATGAGCGAACTGAAAGGCGCGGTGGAGGACGGCCAGCTCAGCCTGTATTTCCAGCCCAAGCTGAATATCCGCCAACGCACCCTCTACGGCGTGGAATGTCTGGTGCGCTGGATTCACCCGGTACACGGTTTTATCCCGCCGGACGAATTTATTCCCCTGGCCGAACAGACCGGCAACGTCTGCGCCCTGACCCGCTGGGTGGTACGCACGGCGGTGGCGCAGAGCCGCGCCTGGCAGGAGCAGGGCCTGGACCTGAAAACCGCGATCAACGTCTCGGCGCTGGACCTGGCAGACCCCGACTTTGCCGGCTTTATCGCCGCGCAGCTGGGCGAGCAGGGTGTCGCCCCAGGCAGCTTGATCGTGGAGATCACCGAAAGCGCGGTAATGGCCGACCCGGAACTGGCCATGGGCCAACTGCAGCATCTCTGCGAGCTGGGCGTGCACCTGTCGATCGACGACTATGGCACCGGCTACTCCAGCATGGCCCAGCTCAAACGCCTGCCGGTGCACGAACTGAAGATCGACAAGTCCTTCGTCCAGGACCTGCTGAGCAACCCCGACGACGACATCATCGTGCGCTCGACCATCGAGCTGGGGCACAACATGAATCTCAAGATAGTCGCCGAAGGGGTGGAAACCGAGGCCATTCTCGAACGCCTGGACCAGCTCGGCTGCGATATCGCCCAGGGCTACCTGCTGAGCAAACCCCTGGCCGCCGCACCCTTCGCCGAGTGGCTGGCCAACACCCACTGGACCCTGCCGCGACGCGGCGCCCAATAAGCCACGAGAAAAGGGCCGCAGCGAAGCACTGCAGCCCTTGAGCAGGATAAAGCCCGAGGTTAGAGCATGCTTTCGCTGATCAGCATGCCATGGCGAACCAGGCAGGTCTTGCGGCCGAACTGCAGCTTCAGCGGCGAGCGACTGGCAATTACCCAGCCCTGGTTAAGCAGTTGATCGATATGCGCGCGCAAGGCTGGGAGGTAGCGTTGCTCTTCCACGGCAGAATCCTTTCTGATTGCTGACAACACGATAGAGTCCTTTCTGTCTGGCAAGTTGCGCCGATCAAGCGCAAAGATGCTGCGTCATGGAGAGTCCTGTGTGACGCAGCTCGCATAGGATAGTGGCGCTTTAATGGCCCACAAAGCGATAAGCCCGCGCAGCGCTGTAATCGATTACCGACAAAGGACCATGGCGTTTGGCTTACAGGCGCTACGCGGCAGCTCAGGCCGTAGCGCCGGCAACCTCGCGATCGACACTGTCCTCAGGCGCGCTGAACTGCAGATAGCCGTCCTCGACCTTGCCATAGCGCAGCAACGCCAGATCGAGCAGGTAGTTCTGGTACAGCTTCCAGGGCGCGCGGTCGCCCTGCTTGGGGATCTTGTCGGCAGCGCGCTGGATATAGCCGCTGGCCAGATCGAGGAAGGGCGCGTCCTTGACCTGGCGCAGGGCGTCACGCGGGGTGCACTGGCGCATGCCGATGGCGTCCATATGCTTGATCAGGCGGCAGAAATACTCGCTGGAAAGATCCGCCTTGAGCGTCCAGCTGGCATTGGTGTAACCCAGCACCACCGCAGCGTTGGGCAAATCGCGCAGCATGATGCCGCGATAGCCCATGCTCTTGGCCGCATCGAAGGGCTGACCATCCACCGCCACCTGCATGCCGCCAAACAGCTGCAGTTCCAGCCCCGTGGCGCTGACGATCACATCGGCCGGCAGCACCTGGCCGGACTTCAGGCGAATGCCCTGGGCGGTCAGGCCGTCGATATGCTCGGTCACCACCGAAGCCTTGCCCGCGCGCAGCACCTTGAACAGATCGCCATTGGGCACCGCGCACACCCGCTCGTCCCAGGGTTTATACCGCGGGCTGAAGTGGCGCATATCGAAATCCGCTCCCAACTGGCGCCTGGCCAGGCCGAGGAGAATCTTGCGCACCAGATTCGGCAGCGCCTTGGACAGCTTGTAGAAGCCCAGTTGCAACGCCACATTGCGCGTACGCGCCAGGCGGTAGACCCAGGTCTGCGGCAGAAAACGGCGGAGGAAATTGGAGATGGGATCCTGCTCTGGCAGGCTCACCACATAGCTGGGCGAGCGCTGCAGCATGGTCACGTGCCTGGCCTGCTCGGCCAACGCCGGCACCAGGGTCACCGCCGTGGCGCCGCTGCCAATCACCACGACATTCTTGCCGCTGTAATCGAAGCCTGCGGGCCACAACTGCGGGTGGATAAACTCGCCCTGGAACTGCTCGCGGCCCTTGAACTCCGGGGTATAGCCGGCTTCGTAGCGGTAATAGCCGGTGCACAGCAGCAGGTGCTGGCAGCTCAGGCTCAACGGCTCGGCCTCGGCGCCACGCTGCACCTGCAGGGTCCAGCGCGCCGTGGCACTGCACCAGTCGGCCTTGAGCACCCGGTGCTGGTAGCGGATTTTCCTGTCGATGGCGTTTTCCCGGGCGGTTTCCTCGATATAGCGAAGAATCGACGGGCCGTCGGCGATGGCCTTGGGGTCGTTCCAGGGCTTGAAGTTGTAGCCCAGGGTGAACATGTCCGAGTCGGAGCGGATGCCGGGGTAGCGGAACAGATCCCAGGTTCCGCCCAGCGCCGCCCGCCCTTCGAGGAGAGCGAACTGCTTGTCCGGGCAATGCTTCATCAGGTGATAGGCCGCGCCGATGCCGGACAGCCCGGCGCCGATGATCAATACGTCCAGATGCTCCACCGACATGACGTTCCTCGCAGTCTTAGGGATAGTGCGCCAGCTTCGACGCAGCGGCCGGCATTGTCAGCCAACCTTTAGTGCTGCGCCCAGCGCAGCAGCTACAAACCGACAGCAGCTTAGTCCTGGTTTAAACTGCGCGCCCCGCCAGACCAGACCAAGCCCATGGATGCCACCGCCCTCGCCACCCTGCACGCCCACCTGCTCGCGGCCCTGAGCCCGCCCCCGAGCGAAACCCGCCGCCTGTTCCACGGTCGCGGGCGCTGCTGGCCGGGGCTGGAGCAGGTCTGCGTCGACTGGCTGCAAGGCGTGCTGCTGGTCGCCCTGTTCAAGCAACCCACAGAGGCCGAACTGGCCGCACTCGAACGCATGCTGCTGGCCCTGAGCCAGACCCCGACCTGGCAGCAGAGCCAGGCCCACAGCCTGCTGCTGCAACGGCGCTACCTGCCGGACAGCCCCAGCCAGTGGCTGCTGGGCGAGCCACGGGAACACTGGCAGATCTGCGAACATGGCCTGCACTACCAACTGGATCTGGGCATCAAGCAGAACAGCGGCCTGTTTCTCGATATGCGGCTCGGCCGCCAATGGGTGCAAGCCCAGGCGAGTGGCAAGCGAGTGCTCAACCTGTTCGCCTACACCTGTGGCTTCTCCGTGGCGGCCATTGCCGGCGGCGCCACGCAGGTGGTCAACCTGGACATGGCCAGGGCCGCCCTGACCCGCGGCCGTGACAACCATCGCCTCAACCAGCACGACCTGGGCAAGGTGGTGTTCCTCGGCCATGACCTGTTCAAGTCCTGGGGCAAGCTGGCCCAATACGGCCCCTATGACCTGATCATCATCGACCCACCGTCCTTCCAGCGCGGCAGCTTCGTACTGAGCAAGGACTACCCCAAGGTCCTGCGCCGTCTGCCACAACTGCTGAGCGAACGGGGCAGCGTGCTGGCCTGCATCAACGACCCGGAAATCGGCCCCGACTACCTGATCCAGACCATGGCCAGCGCCGCGCCCGAACTGCGCTTTGTCGAACGCCTGGCCAACCCCGCGGAATTCCCCGATATCGACCCGGACAGCGCGCTCAAGGCATTGGTATTCAATCGAGGCGAGCACTGCGCACCTGAGCAGCTATAGCGAATGTCCTACAAGGATCGCCAGTGTTTCGCCCTGTCGCTCACGGCGCCCACCGCCTATTCTGGGCACATCTACCGAGCGCTAGGATGCACTCGGGATCAAGGACGATCGACCATAGTCAGGACGGCTGCCAACAGGATGTTGGAATGGTCAGGAAAAAACCCGCCTCGGCGGGTTTTTTGTTGCCTAAGGAAATCTGCCCCATGAGGGCTGGGCGCGCTCCCGCGCCAGCCCACGCATGGCAGCGAAGGCTTCAACCGCTAGAGCAACGAGTGCAGCAGCACCTCTTCGACCGTGTCCAGCCGTTCTGTCGGCTGCACCCCGGTGAGGTCACTGATCAGCTGCCATTGCTGATCCAGTTCGCGGCTGACGGCTTCCAGCCGGGCGACCATCCGCGAGCCAGCGCCGCGCACATCGGGGTCCTGGCTGCGCAGCAGATCGAAGGACAGCGAGGTCAGCGAGGCCGTCAGGTGCGTAAGGCTGCGCGAGGTCAGCGTCAGCAGTTCGGTGAGTTGTTGCTCTCTAAGTGTCATGGTCGGCCGTCCTTGCCAATCTGCAATCAATACTGAGGGGGAGCAGCAAACCATGCGCTGGTGTAGCAGAGCAACAGAAGAAATGACGCGCTGATAACAAGCTTGTGCAGCATGGCGAGATCCTTTCGCGAGAGGTAACAGTGGCCCCAGCTTAGCCCATGGGCGGCTACAAGTGTCCTCGCGCCAGAGCGCTTGCTTATCCTGAAGCTGGTCTAAAGTTAAGGCCACCTCACTCGTATCGGGAGCACCTGCATGACGCCTAGAATCCTGGCCCTTGGCTTTTCCTCTGTCCTACTGTTGTCTGGATGCGCCAGCGATACCACCCAGCCCGCCCAGTACTCGGGTTTTCTCAGTGATTACTCGCAACTGCAGCCGGCGCAATCGGCCAGCGGGGCGCCGGTTATGCGCTGGGTTTCGCCGGATTTCAACCTGCAAAGCTATAGCTCGGTGCTGGTGGAAAAACCGCTGTTCTACCCGGCGCCGCAACCCAGCGAGCAGGTAAGCCAGCAAACCCTGGATGAAATCGCCAATTACCTGCAGCAAGCCATGCAGCTCGAACTGGCCGGGCGCATGCGCATCGTCAACCAGGCCGATCAGGACACCCTGGTGCTGCGTTCGGCGATCAGCGCCGTCAGCCTCACGGCAGAGGGCCTCAAGGTCTACGAAGTGGTGCCCATCGCCCTGGTTGCCGCGGCGGCCAGTACGGCAGCGGGCACCCGCGACCTCAACAGCGAGATCTATGTCGAGCTGGAGGCCATCGATGGCCGCAGCAGCCAGCCGATGGCACGGGTGGTGCGCAAGGGCCATGGCCTGCAACTGGAAAACGACAGCAGCCAGTTGCAACTGAAGGACATCAAGCCGGTGCTCGATACCTGGGCCAAGGATGCGCGGACCTTCAAGCCGTAACGACCTCTAGCGGAGCGCGGCCGCGCCACGCAGGGCGTGCGCCGCTAGGCAAACACGAAATACTTGCGCACGGTCTCCACCACTTCCCAGGTGCCCTTCATCCCCGGTTCGACGATAAAGATATCGCCCGCCCGGAGATGGATCGGCGCCTGGCCCTCGGGGGTGATGATGCAGTAGCCCTCCTGGAAGTGGCAGTACTCCCACTTTTCATAGGCCACCTGCCATTTGCCCGGGGTGCAGATCCAGGTGCCCATGATCTTGCTGCCATCCTCCGAGGTGTAGGCATTGAGGTTGACGGTATGCGGGTCGCCCGCGAGCTTGGTCCATTTGCAGGCATCGAGCAGCGGCAGCGGCTGGGTATCGCGAAGTACGGTAATGGGCGACATGGTGGCTCCGGAAATTAAGGGGAACAGCGCGCACCAAAGCGTGGCCGCCCGGGCCATGGGCCATTGTCCTGCGCTCGACCTCCAGCTGTCTGAAAACGCAAACAGTCCCACCTGGCACCTTCCAGGCTGGCAACGACAGAGCGTGCTACTTTGAATTAGACCACTTTGCGCTTCCCGCTCT
Source organism: Pseudomonas sp. (assembly GCA_036276395.1). Taxonomy (GTDB): domain Bacteria; phylum Pseudomonadota; class Gammaproteobacteria; order Pseudomonadales; family Pseudomonadaceae; genus Aquipseudomonas. The sequence continues at coordinate 74 of DASUOY010000585.1, read as the reverse complement.
TGCCCGCTCCGGAGATGCCTTATGTCGACCCTTTACCGCCTGGTAACCCGCAGTGATTTTGACGGCCTGGTCTG
>DASUOY010000584.1:0-4088 GCA_036276395.1 Pseudomonas sp. | reverse complement strand
ATTGTTATCGCAGCCATCAGCCACGATATCCGGCTGAGCGAAGAAGGTGCCGCAGTTATCCACTACGGTCTGGTCCCATTCCAGCTGATAAAACGTCTCCATGGAGAGGTTTTCGGTCAGGCTCTGGGACACATAGAACATATTGACCGGGATCAGGCCTTCCTTGACCTCGGCACCTGGGCGGCGGAAGGCGGAAGCATCGACCGGGTTGATCGAGTTGATCGAGTTGCCGATAAAGGTGCTTTCACCCCAGCTAACCACTTGCTTACCCAGGCGCACCGAGCCTGGCTGCTCGCCAATGGCGTAGTTGTGATAAACGAAGGCGTCGAGAATCTGCGCACCGGAAGACTGAGCAGCAGTTTTACGATGACTATCGTCGATATCCTTGAACAGGCGGCTTTCATCTTTCAGTTCAAAGTCGTACCAGTATTTGCCACGCACAAATACACCGGTATCGCCGTACTTCAACTCAAGGTCGTGGGTACCTTTAAAGATCTTCGAGAAGGTTTCGCCCTTCTTGAAGTTCAGGTGGGAGTCATCGGAGGTCTGCGACAGACCGTCACCACCGTTGTTGAAACCAATCAAGTCTGGATCAGCGCCACGCATCGACCAGCTGGAACCCACCGACAGGGACGAGTCGAACTGGCCTTCGATTTCACCGATATTAAAAGTAACGCCGAACGCAGGTGCGGCGAGGGTGGATGCGAGGCTGACGGCCAGTGGCAGTTTTGCCAGGCGCCAGATTTGCTGTGTTTTTGTCATCGACGCTACTCCATGTGTTTTTTGTTATGGATGGTGCGGACTATAGCCAGCGGGTACTACTGCTTGATCCCTCGAAAGTGTGATTTGCAGCCCCCAGGCACTCTGGCTCGCAGGTTTCGGCGCATTGACCGACTGCCGCATAGCCCAGAATGGCTTGAATACAGCAATTAGCAAGCCAAACGCTTGTTTGACTTATCAGTCACTAAATTACGCGATGGTTCTGCCAAAACAGCGGGCAATCCGGCTGCGGTGAAAAGTGACAATTCCAATACATCCACTCTTCGGCAGGCCAGTTAAAACGCCCGTTTCAGAGAAGTCCGGGGAACTGGGTGCAGCATTTGCCACACCCAACGCACCCGGCTTAAAGAGTGGATAAAAAAGCGCTGCCGGCGGCCTGCCACTGAGCGATATCCAGGCGGATGCGCTTCTTGTCCAGCTTGCCGACACTGGTCTTGGGAACTTCGGTAACAAGCGCGATCTGCGAGGGTATCGCCCACTTGTTAATGCTGCCCTGCTCGACAAAAGGCTTGAGGTGTTCCTTCAGGCCCTTGGCATCCAGGCTCTGGCCTTCACGCAGCACCAGCAGGGCAAAAGGCCGCTCACCCCATTGCGGATCGACCACGCCGACCACCGCTACTTCGCGCACGGCGGGGTGACGACTGATCAGGTCCTCCAGCTCCAGGGAGGAAATCCATTCGCCACCGGTCTGATCACATCCTTGATGCGGTCACGGATGTCGATAAAGCTGAAATCGTCGATGGTGGCGACATCGCCGGTGTGCAGCCAACCGTGCTGCCACAGCTCCGCGCCCTTCTCCGGCTCGCGGAAATAGCCCTGGGTCAGCCAGGGCGCGCGCAGCACCAGTTCGCCCTGGCTTTCGCCATCGGCCGGTAACAGGGTGCCATCGGCCGCCATGATCGCCGCCTCAACCAATGGCACTGGCACCCCGGCCTTGATCCGGTAGGTGGTGCGCTCGTCCTCGCTGCCGGCCAGCATCTCGTCGTTGATATGGGCGCAGGAAATCAGCGGGCAGGTTTCCGACATGCCATAGGCCGCCGTCAGTTGAATGCCGCGGGCCTTGGCCGCCTCGTACAGCGAACGGTTCAGCGCGCTGCCGCCGATGATCAGCTTCAAGCCGCCAAAGTCATGGCCTTGGGCCGATGGCGCGCCCATGACCATCTGCAGAATGGTCGGCACGCAGTGGGAGAAGGTGACCTTCTCCTCCTTGATCAGCTTGCACAGCATCTCCGGCTCGTAGCGCCCCGGATAGACCTGCTTGACCCCAAGCATGGTGGCCACGTAGGGGATGCCCCAGGCGTGCACGTGGAACATCGGGGTAATCGGCATATACACATCGTTGGTGCCGAGCAGGCGGATGCTGTCCAGGCTGCCCAACACGCTGGCCTCGGCCAGGGTGTGCAGCACCAGCTGGCGGTGGCTGAAGTACACGCCCTTGGGATTGCCCGTGGTGCCGGTGGTGTAGAAGGTGGTGGCCACCGAGTTCTCATCGAAATCCTGGAAGTCGTAGCTTGGGCTGGCGGCGGCCAGCAGGCTCTCGTACTCGCCCACCAGATTGGGCAGCTCGGCAGTTTTATCGGCCGCATCGGTGAGCAGGATGGTCTTCTCCACCGTAGTCAGCTGCCCTTCGATGCCCTTGTACAGCGGCACGAACTCGCTGTTGACCAGCACGAACTTATCTTCGGCATGGTTCATGGTGTAGAGGATCTGGTCGGCCGAGAGGCGGATATTGATGGTGTGCAGCACCGCGCCGAGCATCGGGATGGCGAACATGCACTCCAGATAACGGTGGCTGTCCCAGTCCATCACCGCCACGGTATCGCCGGCCTTGACCCCGGCGGCGCTCAGCACGTTGGCCAGGCGGGCGATGCGCTCGTTGAGGGTGGCGTAGCTGTAGCGCAGCTGATCGCGGTAGACGATTTCGCGGGTTTTCTCATAACGGCTACCAGACAGCAGCAGGCGCTTAATCAGCAAGGGAGCTTGGTGGGCGTTGGCGGCGGGAGCGATCACGCGGGTCTGCAGCATGGCGGTACCTTTATCTAGGTTTTTTCAGTGGGGCCAATCTAGAGGTCTGACGCGCAGGTCAAATCAACCCAAAGAATGATTTTCCAAGTGACTCTTTGGGCATTTCTGGTCACGCAGTAGAATCGGGGGCGATAGCGTCTGTTTGTTTTGTTCAGCACGAGGATTTGTTGATGTCCGATATTGTTATCGTCAGCGGCGCACGCACCCCCATGGGTGGTTTCCAGGGCAGCCTGTCGAGCATTGCCGCGGTCGACCTGGGCGCGGCCGCGATTCGCGCCGCAGTCGAGCGCGCCGGCATTGCCGCCGCCGATGTAGAAGAAGTGATCATGGGCTGTGTACTGCCTGCCGGCCTCAAGCAGGGCCCGGCTCGCCAGGCTTCGCTAAATGCCGGGCTGCCCGCCGCCACCGGCTGCACCACCATCAACAAGCTGTGCGGCTCGGGGATGAAGGCGGTGATGCTGGCCCATGACCTGCTCAAGGCCGGTAGCAACAAGGTGATGATCGCCGGTGGCATGGAAAGCATGTCCAACGCCCCCTATATCATGACCAAAGCCCGCGCCGGCCTGCGCATGGGCCACGGCGAGATCAAGGACCATATGTTCCTCGACGGCCTGGAAGATGCCCGCACCGGCCGCCTGATGGGCTCCTTCGCCCAGGAAACCGCCGACCAGTACAGCATCACCCGCGAGCAGATGGACGCCTACGCCATCGAATCGCTGAAGCGTGCACAGGCTGCCATCGCCAGCGGCGCGCTGGATGCGGAAATCGTTCCGATCACCGTCAGCGGGCGCAAGGGCGATGTGCTGGTCAAGGATGACGAACAACCGCTGAACGCCAACCTGGAGAAGATTCCGGGCCTGAAGCCGGCCTTCCGCAAGGACGGCAGCATCACCGCGGCCAACGCCAGTTCGATCTCCGACGGCGCCTCGGCGTTGCTGCTGATGACCGCCGAAGAAGCCGCCAAGCGCGGCCTTAAGCCACTGGCGAAGATTGTCGCGCACGCCACCCAGAGCCAGGACCCGAGCGAGTTCACCATCGCGCCGATTGGCTCGATCAGCAACCTGCTGAAGAAAACCGGCTGGAACAAGGATGAGGTCGATCTGTTCGAGATCAACGAAGCCTTCGCCATGGTGACCATGCTGGCCATGCGCGAACACGGCCTGGATCACGCCAAGGTCAACATCTACGGCGGCGCCTGCGCCCAGGGCCACCCGGTCGGTTCGACCGGCTCGCGGATCATCCTGACCCTGATCAACGCGCTGAAAAACACCGGCGGCAAGCGT
>DASUOY010000583.1:0-4793 GCA_036276395.1 Pseudomonas sp. | reverse complement strand
GTGAAGAAGCCGCTACGAAGGTCGCGATCAAAGCGCACATATTCTGTGCCGTAGGTAAAGTTCAAACCCGCCGGCTCGAAGGGCAGTTTGCCATCCAGCGTCAGTTGCGGCAGGCGGTTGTAGGGCGTGATATCGGTGATATTGGCCAGTTCATAGGCGTGGGCATTTAGGCGCGCCGTGTAGCCGTTGCCACGATAGGTCAGGGTGCCGCGTTGGTCGACATAGCTACTGGCGCTTACCCCCAGATCGGTGCCCAGGTCCTGGAAGTAGTAGGGGTCGCTGATATCGGTGTAATCGACTTCTGCGAGCAGGCGCGAGTCCAGGCCGGTCTTGTGCTGCCAGCTGTACATCCAGCGCTGGTCCTCATACTCAGACATGCGCTTGCGGTCATCGTTGCTGTCGTCAAGATAGGCCGCGCCAACCTGGCCTTCGCTGCTCGGTGTGAGGTAGCGGAACTCGCCTTCCATCAGCAAGCCGCGGTCGCTCATATAGGTCGGGTAGAGCGTGGCGTCGTAGTTCGGTGCCAGGTTGAAATAATACGGCGTCTGCAGGGTCAAGCCGTTGTCGCTGGAGCTGCTGAGGCTTGGCGGTAGAAAGCCGGACTGGCGACGATCATCGATCGGGAAGTAGATATAGGGGGTGTAGAACACTGGAACGTTCTTTACCCGCAGCGTCACGTTGGTCGCGGTACCGAAGCCGGTGGCCGGATTCAGGGTGATGTTCTTGCCTTTCAGGTGCCAGGCGTTGCTGCCCGGTTCGCAGCTGGTGTAGGTGCCGTCTTTCAGGCGAATGATGGCGCTTTCTTCACGCTTGGCGTAGAGCGCGCTGCCGCGGGTATGGCTCTTGTGCAGCACATACTCGGCGTTATCGACCTTGGCTTCGCCGTTGTCCAGTTGCAGTTCGGCACGGTCGCCGACAACCAGCATGCCCTGATCGCGCAGGCGCACATTGCCAATCAGCTCACCGCGGTTTTCCGCTTGGCGCAGATTGGCTTCGTCAGCCTCGATCTGCATGCCGGCTTGGCGCAGCACCACATCGCCAGCCAGGGTGGCGACCTGTTGCTCCTGCTCGTAGCGCGAGGCCTTGGCCGAGACGAACAGTGGCGCTTCGTCCATCGGCGTTTGGTCGTCCATGCCGGGGCGGGTCGGCTCTACATAGGCGCCTGCACAATACGGACCGGTCTCGGCCAGTTGCGCGGCGCTGAGGTTTTCTCGCGGTACCCAGTCCAGGTGGCTATAGTCGGCACTGCGCGAGGCCAGACCTTTGCCACGGCTCTCGGTGACCAAGGTCGCTGGCGCGCCTTGCTCCTGAGCGTTGGTGGATTTGCCGCCCTCGGCTGTAGAACTGGCGACGGCATCGCGGGCTACTGGGCGTGCCGGCAAGGCTGCCGTGCTGGCTTTCGGCGTGCAATCCCAGCCGCCTGAGGCGGAAACCTGGCAATTGTACTGTTCGGCAGCAACGGCAAATGGAACGGCTAAAGGCTGAAGAGCCAGAAGGCTGCCAGTGACCAGTAGAGGGAATTTTTTACGAAACGCGGGGTATTTTACTGCCATCTTATTTTTTCCGGGCTTCCTGCGCGCCATTGGCCCTGAGGCCGCACGCCTCTCGATGGGCTTGAAAAGATGCTGGATAATAAAGCATGACCCGCGCAACGGCTAGCGCCGTCGGAGACCCTTGTAATGCCTGATGAAGATATACGCCTGCAATACCTCGAAGACTGGCTCGCCCAGCAGTTGCCAGGGCTTTTTGCCGTGCGCGGCTGGGGCGCTATGCCCGCAGCCACGCTGACGCCTGCCAGCAGCGATGCCAGCTTTCGCCGTTATTTCCGCTGGCAGGGCGCAGGCCGCAGCCTGATCGTGATGGATGCGCCGCCGCCGCAAGAAAACTGCGCGCCCTTCGTTACTATCGCCGGCCTTCTGGCCGAGGCGGCGATCAATGTGCCGCAGATTCTCGCCGCCGACCTGGAGCGTGGCTTTCTCTTGCTCAACGACCTGGGGCGGCAGACCTATCTGGATGTGATCAATCCGGACAATGCCGGGCAGCTGTTTGCCGATGCCTTGCAGGCGCTGCTGGCATTTCAGCAGCTGCCCATGGATAGAGCGCTACCCAGCTACGACGATGCCTTGTTGCGCCGCGAGCTGCAGCTGTTTCCCGAGTGGTATGTGCAGCGTCATCTGGGTGTCGAACTGAGCCCGAAACAACAGGCCGCCTGGCAGCGCGTCAGCCAGTTGCTGATCGACAGCGCCCTGGCGCAGCCCAAGGTGCTGGTGCATCGGGACTATATGCCGCGCAACCTGATGCTCAGCGAGCCCAACCCCGGTGTGCTGGATTTTCAGGATGCGGTCTACGGGCCGGTAACCTATGACGTGACCAGCCTGTTCAAGGATGCTTTCCTGAGCTGGCCGGAGGCGCGGGTGCGTGCCTGGCTTGAGGATTATTGGCGCCAGGCAAGGGCCGTTGGCATTCCGGTGCAGGCCGAGCTTGAGGAATTCTTGCGCGCCAGCGACCTGATGGGGGTGCAGCGCCATCTCAAGGTGATTGGCATCTTCGCGCGCATCTGCCACCGCGACGGCAAGCCCAAGTACCTGGGCGATGTGCCGCGTTTCTTTGCCTATATAGATGCCGTCGTGGCACGTCGGCCTGAGCTGGTCGAGTTGGCCGGGTTGCTTGCCGAGTTGCGCGAGCAGGCCGGGGTGCCGGCATGAAAGCGATGATTCTGGCCGCCGGCAAGGGGGAGCGTCTGCGCCCCCTGACCCTGCATACACCCAAGCCGCTGGTGAAGGCCGGTGGCGTGCCGCTGATCGAGTATCACCTGCGTGCCCTGGCCGCGGCGGGTTTTACCGAGGTGGTGATCAACCATGCCTGGCTCGGGCAGCAGATCGAGGCGCATCTGGGGGATGGCGCGCGCTTTGGTCTGCGTATCAGCTATTCGCCCGAGGGGGAGCCTCTGGAAACCGGTGGCGGAATTTTCCAGGCCTTGCCGCTGCTGGGCGATCAGCCGTTCCTGCTGGTCAATGGCGATATCTTTACCGACTACCCCTTCGCCGAACTGCGTCGCCCGCTGAGCGGTCTGGCCCATCTGGTGCTGGTGGATAACCCTGGGCATCACGCGGGCGGCGATTTTTGCCTGGACGATGGTCGGGTGCGCGATGGCCAGCCGGGGCAGGCCAGCCTGACCTACAGCGGTATCGCGGTGCTCTCTCCGGCGCTCTTTGGCGGTTGTGCTGCGGGCGCCTTTAAGCTGGCGCCGCTGCTGCGCGAGGCCATGGCCGGCGGACTGGTCAGTGGCGAGCGTTTTGCCGGTTGCTGGGTGGATGTCGGCACCCATGAGCGTTTGGCCGAAGTCGAGCAACTGCTCGCGGCGAGTCGCTGAGGTGCTCTGGCCGGGAACTCTGTTGGGCGCCGTGGCCGGCATGGTGCTGGCCAGCATCCCGGGGGCGATGCTCGGCGGTTTGCTCGGTCAGGTGCTGGACCGGCGCCTGCGCCTGCACAGTTGGGCGGCTTTGCGTGAGCGCCTGGGTGGCCGCGCCGCGCCGCGCGATGATGAGTTGCTGTTTATCCTCCTCGGGCGTTTGGCCAAGTGCGAGGGGCGGGTGTTGCAGGTGCATATCCAGCAGGCGCGCTCTGAAATGCAGCGCCTGGGGCTGGGTGGCGAGGCGCAGCGCCGGGCCATCGAGGCCTTTGCCCGCGGCAAGACCGGCCGCGATAGCCTGCGCGCGCCGCTGCGCCGGCAACGGGCGCACGGCGAAAACTTGTTGCGCGCCTGTTGGCGCATGGCCTGGGTCGATGGGCAGCTGGGGCAAACCGAGCGCGAGCTGATTTTGCTGTGGGGCAAATGGCTGGGCGTATCGATGGTCGCCCAGGAGTCGTTGAGCGAGGCCTATGCCCCCAAACAAGGACCGCTGGCCGCGCCGGCCGCTAGCGGTTACCAGCAGGCGTTGCGTCTGCTGGGGGTGGCAGGCGATGCGCCGCCGGCGCAAATCAAGAAGGCTTACAGGCGCCTGTTAAGTCGTCATCATCCGGACAAGTTGGCCGGCAGCGGGGCCACGCCAGAACGGGTGCGTGAGGCTACCGAACGTACCCGTGAGTTGCACCAGGCCTATGACCTGGTGCGCCAGCGCCACGGTTTTCGCTAACGGCTTTACTGCGCTTGCAGCTTCAGGCTCAGCCAGCCGCGAATGCGCCGGTACAGCTGTTCCTGCTGCGCTTCGCTGTTGCCCGGCAGGGCCTTCATGGCGACCTGGATATAGGCAGGGTGCTTTTGCCGTTTGCTCGCCTGCGAGCGCTGCGCAGCGGCGCGGCGATCAGCCGGCAGGTCCTTGTAGTAGAAGTCGCCGGTGGCCAGCTGCAGGGCTGGAACCAGCTCATCCAGCGGCGGCGTATAGCCCGCCGGCACGCTGGCGCTCACCAGTAGCAGGTTGCGCACGGTCGCGGGTTTGCTTTCTGCCAGATAGCGCGCGGCCCAGTAGGCGCCGCTGCCGTGGCCGAGCAGAACGACGGTCTTGGCCTTTTGTTGTTCGGCAAAGGCGATGGCGGACGCGATGCGGGCCAACACCCGCTGGGCATGCGCCTGCTGCTGCTCTTGCGCGCTGGCTGCCGCCGGGGCCGGGGCCGGGGCCGGTGCGGCTGTCGCGTCAGTGGCTGCCTGTGGCTCGGCTGGCGCGGGCGCTGCGGCGGTTTCTGCAGGTATCTCTTCTGCGCTTGGGTCTGCGGTATCGACGCTGGCGGGCGCAGGTTCTGCGGCAATTTCAATGCTGCGCAGCGGCGGCGCATCGCCGCTTGGGTCCGGCAGG
>DASUOY010000582.1:0-3805 GCA_036276395.1 Pseudomonas sp. | reverse complement strand
GGCTTGATAGTCAGTTCCATTTTGGAACCTGTCAAGCTATGGTGAGCCATCGCTGTTGGAGACTGGCTTATGCGTTGGGAAGAACTTGAGCAGCAACCCTGCTCTCTGGCCCGCACCCTGTCGGTGGTGGGGGATCGCTGGACGCTGCTGGTGCTGCGCGAGAGCTTTCTCGGTATTCGTCGTTTCGATGAATTCGAGAAGCGCCTGGGAATTACCCGTCACGTGCTGGCCGAGCGGCTGAAAAAGCTGGTGGAAGCTGGGGTGCTGGACAAGGTGGCCTATCAGCAGCGGCCGTTGCGTGAGGAATACTGCCTGAGCGCCAAGGGCCGCGATCTGTACCCGGCCATCATGGCCCTGGTGAACTGGGGTGATCGCCATATGAGCGGCGCCGAGGGCGCGCCGATTCGGCATATCCACCGCGCTTGTGGCAGGCCGATGCATGGCGTGCTGGTGTGTTCGGATTGTGGTGAGCCGCTGCAGCCGAGGGATGTGCAGCTGGAGGAAGCACCTGCGCTTAAGGGCCAGCTATTGCCGGCGCATTGGCATGCCCTGCGGACTGGAGAGAAACCGTAGCCCGGTGGCTACGGCGCACCCTACACAAGTCAGCCGCAGCTGCCCGAACAGTGGATTTGTACGAGATAGGCCACTAGAACAAGCGCGCCAGCAAGGCGGTGACCGCCGTTTCCACCCGTAGAATGCGCGCGCCCAGCTGCACCGGTTGCAGGCCGGCCTCCTGCAGTTTTTCCACTTCGTAGGGAATCCAGCCGCCTTCCGGGCCGATGGCCAGGGTCACCTGCTGTTCCAGTGCGCGGGGGCAGGCCGGGTAGGCGCCGGGATGGCCGACCAGGCCCAGGGAGCCGGCGCTGATGGCGGGCAGGCGATCTTCGACAAAGGGTTTGAAGCGCTTCTCGATAATCACTTCCGGCAGCAGGGTATCGCGGGCCTGTTCCAGGCCGAGGATCAGCTGTTCGCGAATGGCCGCCGGTTCGAGAAAGGGTGTCTGCCAGAAGCTCTTTTCCACCCGGTAGCTGTTCAGCAGAACCAGCCTGGGCACGCCCATGGCGCTGACGGTTTGCAGCACGCGGCGCAGCATCTTCGGCCGCGGCAGGGCTAGCAGCAGGGTGATTGGTAGTTTTTCAGGAGGCGGCTGGTCGAGTTGCACGCAAAGCTCGGCCTGTTCCGGCTCCAGGCGCAGCAATTGCCCGCTACCCATCAGGCCGTTGAGGCGCCCGACCCGCAGGCTGTCGCCGGCTTCGGCGCGGTGCACCTCATGCAGATGCTTGAGGCGGCGGCCGCTGAGCAGCACGCGGTCCTCGGCGATAAAGTCGCCGTCTTCCAGCAGCAATAGGTTCACGATTGGGCTGCGGGAGGCTGGTCGTTGCTGTCGTCTTCGGCTGTTGCATCTTGCGCTTGCGCCTGGCGCTGGACCAGGCTGCCACACAGCAGACCGGCCTCGAATAGCAACCACATGGGCACGGCCAGCAGGGTCTGCGAGAACACGTCAGGCGGGGTCAGCAGCATGCCGACGACAAAGCAGCCAACGATCACATAGGGGCGGCTCTGGCGCAGGGTGGCGACATCGACTATGCCGACCCAGATCAGCAGAAAGGTGGCAATCGGGATCTCGAACGCCACGCCGAAGGCGAAGAACAGGGTGAGGACGAAGTCCAGGTACTGGCCGATGTCAGTCATCATTGCCACGCCTTCCGGGGTCACGCTGGCGAAGAAGCCGAACATGATTGGGAACACCACGAAGTAGGCGAAGGCCATGCCGGCATAGAACAGCAGGATGCTGGAGATCAGCAGCGGCACGGCAATACGCTTCTCGTGCTTGTACAGCCCTGGCGCAATAAAGCCCCAGATCTGATGCAGGATGATCGGGATCGCCAGAAACAGCGCGACCATCAGCGTCAGCTTGAACGGGGTGAGGAACGGCGAGGCCACCCCGGTGGCGATCATGGTGGCGCCAGCCGGCAGGTAGGCGCGCAGCGGCGCGGCGACCAGGGCGTAGATGTCCTGGGAAAAATAGAACAGCCCGGCAAACAGCACGAATACCGCCGCCACAATACGCAGCAGGCGCGTACGCAATTCGGTCAGGTGGGAGACCAGGGGCATTTCCTGATCGCTGTCCGGTCGTTGGCTCATGGCTGTGGGTTTTTATCCTGGCGGGGGCTGTCGGTCGCGGCGGCCGGCTCTGCTGCGGGGGGCGCGGCAGGGCTCGGTTCGGTGAGGGTGCTGAGCGGCGCGTTGAGGCTTTGCTTCATCGCGTTCATTTCCCGCTCAAGCTCGAGGATCTGCTCGTTATGCAGCTGGCGGCGGATTTCATCCGCACCTATCTCGCGCTCGACCTCAGCCTTGATCGCACTGAAGCTGCGCTTGATCCGGCCGATCCACAAGCCGGCGGTGCGCACCGCACCTGGCAGGCGATCAGGCCCCAGCACTACCAGGGCGACGATGCCGACCAGCAGCAGCTCGGTAAAGCCGATATCGAACATGGCTTAGTCTTTTTTCGCCGGTTCTTCGACCTTGCGCGCCTGGGCGTCGATGGTCTGACCCTTGGGCTCTTCCACGGCGGGGGCAGGCTTTTCGGCGTCGCTGTTGTCCATCGACTTGCGGAAGCCCTTGATCGCATCGCCCAGGTCCGAACCCAGGCCCTTGAGGCGCTTGGTGCCGAACAGCATGATCACGATCAGCAGGATGATCAGGAGTTGCCAGATGCTAATGCCACCGAATCCCATAACGCGTACTCCGTAGTAAGTAGTTGATCAGTTTTGCGGGCGCGCGGCTTTTTCCGCGTGCCCGGACAGGCCGAAGCGCCGGTCCAGTTCGTCCAGTACCGCCTGGGGATGCTGGCCGAGGGCGGCGAGCATCACCAGGCTGTGAAACCACAGGTCGGCGGTTTCGTAGATCACATCGCTGCAGTCGCCGCTGATGGCGGCGTCCTTGGCGGCGAGAATGGTTTCCACCGATTCCTCACCGACCTTTTCCAGAATCTTGTTCAGGCCCTTGTGGTACAGGCTGGCGACATAGGAGCTGTCGGCGGCCGCGCCTTTGCGCGACTCCAGCACTTCGGCCAGGCGGCTCAGGGTGTCGGTCATAGCCGTGTCACTCATGGTTGTGTCCTGCGGCATAGATGGCGTGCGGGTCTTTGAGTACCGCATCGACGGTTTTCCACTCGGCATTCTCATAGACGCGATAGAAGCAGCTCTCGCGCCCGGTATGGCAGGCGATGCCGCCCAGTTGCTCGACCATCAGGATGATCACGTCGGCGTCGCAATCCAGACGCAGCTCGTGCAGTTTCTGCACATGGCCGGATTCCTCGCCCTTGCGCCAGAGTTTGCCACGCGAGCGCGACCAGTAGATGGCGCGCTGCTCGGCGGCGGTCAGGCTCAGGGCCTCGCGGTTCATCCAGGCCATCATCAGCACGCGGCCGGTCTTGTGGTCCTGGGCGATGGCCGGCACCAGGCCGTCCGCATTCCAGTTGATTTCGTCGAGCCAGTCAGTCATTACGCATTCCGCCCCTCGGGGCTTGTTCAATTATTGAGCTAGTGTGCCAGCGCGCACCCGGCGTGGCTATCGGCGCAGTACCAGATAGACCCCGCCGCCGAGCATCAGCCAGCTTGGCCAGGCCAGCAGGCTCAAGACCAGGCCCTGGCTGACCGCGCCGCCGATCAGCGCGGCGCCGAGCAGGCGTGCCGGCCACTGCCGAGTAGTGGCGGGTTGAACCTGGCTGACCGGCTGTTGCTGGTTAAGACGCTCCAGGGCGTCGCGGGCGATCTGCGACAGGTGCGGCACCTGCTCGGCC
>DASUOY010000581.1:0-11460 GCA_036276395.1 Pseudomonas sp. | reverse complement strand
TTCAGCGGCCAGTTCTCGATCTGCACCCAGGCGGACGGCAGCATATAGGCCGGTAGTTCGCCGCGTAGGTAGGTGGCCAGCTCGGTTTCGCTCGCTATGCGCTCATTGGCACTTTGCCAATAGGCCACCAGCAGTTCGCTTTCGCCCATGCGTTGCAGGCTGACCAGAGAGCGCTGCACCGCCGGGTGGCGTTCCAGGCAGGCCTCGATTTCGCCAGGCTCGATGCGAAAGCCCCGCAGTTTGAGTTGGAAGTCCTTGCGTCCGAGGTATTCCAGCACGCCGTCGGCGCGCCAGCGGGCCAGGTCGCCGCTCAGGTACAGGCGGCTGCCTGGCGTGCCGAAGGGGTTGGGCACGAAGCTGGCGGCGCTGCGTGCGGGGTCGGCCAGGTAGCCACGGCTGACACCTATGCCGCCGATGGCCAGCTCGCCGGGTACGCCGACCGGTAGCGGGTTGAGGTCGTGGCCGAGGACATAGAGTTCGGCCCCTGCGGTAGGCAGGCCTATGGCGACGCTGCCGCCTTCCTCGGGGGCCTGATGCAAGGGTTGGAAGGCCACGTCGTCCGAGCATTCGGCTGGGCCGTAGGCGTTCATCAGCGGAATCTCGGGGTAGCACTCGAACCAGGCCCGAGCCGTGGGTGTCGGTAGCGCCTCGCCGGTGGGTAGCACCCAGCGCAGCGCGGGCAATTCGACACGGCATTCGCCCTGGGCTTCCAGTAAGGCGTGGAGCAGGGCGGGTACCGGTTCCAGCAGACTGATCCGGCGGCTGGCGAGCAGCGCGAGCAAGGCCTGGGGATCACGCACCACCGCGTCCGGGACTATCTCCACGCAGGCGCCGAACAGCGGTGCTGTGAGGGTCTGCCAGACCGAAATATCGAAACAGGCCGGCGCGGTCTGGGCAATCACATCCCCTTCGCTCAAGCCCAGAGGCGCGAGCTTGGCCAGCATGTTGTTGAGCATGCCGGCGCGGTTGACCATCACGCCCTTGGGTTGGCCGGTGGAGCCGGAGGTGAAGAGCACATAAGCCAGTTGCTCGGAGCGTGCCGCCAACTGGGGTAGCCGACCCTCGGCGCTGCGTTCGAGCAACTCGGCGGGGATAGCTATGGGGCCGTCGTAATGCGAGGCCAGGGCGGCGCGATAGGCTTCGCTGCAGACCACCAGCGGCCGGCCGGCGCGACCCAGTACCTGCTGCCAGCGGGCAGGCGGCTGAGTGGGTTCCAGCGGTAGCCAGGCGGCACCGGCGCGCAGGGTAGCGACCATCAGGCAGAGCAGTTCCAGGCCGCGTTCTGCCAACAGCGCCACCGGCTGATCCGCCTGCGCGCCCAAGGCGCGCATACCACGAGCCAAGGCCTCGGAGCGCTGCCAGAGCTGGGCGTAGCTGAGACTCTGATCGCCGCAGCGGGCAACGATGCGCTGAGGGTGTTCGGCGACCCGCGCGGCGACCCGGCTTTCCCAATCGGGTTCGAGGCCATAGTCGGCTTCGCGGCGCCCCCAGTCGGCTAGGCGCGCCTGTTCGCTCGCGCCCAGCAGGCCGATCTGGCCGAGGCGGGTTGCACCAGGGCTGTCCATGGCCAGTAGCAGGTTGCGCAGGTGGCCCATCAGGGCCAGCAAGGCGGGCTCGGGCAGACGTTGGGCGTCGGCACTGAACAGCAGTTGCAGCTGACGTCCTGGCAGGGCTTCCAGGGTCAGGCCGTAGTTGGTCTGTTCCAGATTATCCAGGGCGCGCAGGGTCAATTCACCAACCTGCAACTGACGCTCGGCGGCGGCCGGCAGGTTCTGGAACACCAGCAGGGTGTCGAACAACGCAGCGCCGCGATCTTGCTTCTGCAGAATCTCGGCCAGGGGTGTTTGTTCATGCTCGCGTAGGGCGACGCTGGCGTTCTGTACGGCGCTCAGAAAATCCGCCAGGGCCAGCTGCGGTCGCGCCTGCACCCGCAGCGGCAAGGTGTTGATAAAGACCCCGAGCATCTTATCGGCGTCGGGCAGCTCGCTCGGGCGGCCGCTGCTGGTGACGCCGATGACCACGTCGGGCTGGTTGTTGTAGCGGGCCAGCAACAGGGCCCATGCAGCCTGGATCAGGGTATTGAGGGTAACCTTGGCGCGCTTGGCCGCCAGGTTCAGGCGCAGGCTTTCTTCGGCGTCGAAGTTTAAGCCTCGGGTGATGTAGTCCACCGGCTGGCCGGGACGTGGCGCGGCCAGCATCGGCAGCGAGCCGCTGCCTTCGAAGCCTTGCAGCGTGCGTTGCCAGAACGCCGCCGAATCCTGCAGCGGTTGCGCAGCCAGCCAGCCTATATAGTCGCGGTAGGCCGGGCGCGGTGCTGGGGTGTTGCCGCTGTAGCGGGCGAGGATTTCCTCCAGCAGCGATACCGAACTCCAGCCGTCGGCAATCAGGTGATGGCGGCTCCACACCAGCCACCAGCGCTCGGTCTCCAGGCGGATCAGGGCCAGGCGCTGCAGTGGCGGGTGCTGCGGGGCGAAGCCCAGACGACGATCTTCCTGGCAGTACTGCTGCAATGCCTGGTTACGTGCGGGCTCGTCCAGCGCGCTCCAGTCCAGCCGCGTCACCGGCAGTTCAAGTTCGCGGAAGACTGCTTGCAGCGGCTCGTCCAGACCCTGCCAAAGCACGCCGGTACGCAGCAGCGGATGGGCCGCGACCGCGGCGCGCCAGGCGGCTAGGAAGGGCTCGGCGGCGAAGGGGCCTGTCAGCTCGGCCTGCAATTGGTTGACGTAGACCCCGTTGTCGCCCTCTAGCAGGCTATGAAACAGCAAGCCTTTTTGCAGCGGCGAAAGCGGGTAGGCGTCCTCCAGTTCGGCGCCGGCCAGCTCGCGCAGTCGCTCGGGCGCGACCGTACTTAGGGCGAACGGTGCCAAACGCGGCGCAGCGGGTTGCACGGCTGCGCTGCTGGTGGCGGGCGCGCGACTCAGCAACAGGCCGGCCAGGGCTTCAATGCTGGGGTGGGCGAAGAGCTCCTTGGGGCTGAACTTGAGCCCGGCCTGGCGGCACTTGGCGATCAGTTGCAGGGCCAGGATCGACTCGCCGCCTTGTGCGAAAAAATCGTCCTGCCGCGCCAGTTCGGGCTGCCCCAGCAGCTCGCGCCAGAGCGGCAGCATCTGCGCTTCGAGCTGACGTGCAGGGGAGTCCAGGGTCGCAGCCAGGCTGGCAATGGTCGGCTGGGCGAACAGCTGTTTGGGGCTGAACTTGAGGCCGACCTGACGGGCTTTGGCGATCAGTTGCAGGGCCAGGATCGAGTCGCCGCCTAGGGCGAAGAAGTCATCGTGGATGGACAGCGACTCGCGTTGCAGCAAAGTGCTCCACAGCTGAGCCAGCGCCGCTTCCACGGCATCCCTTGGCGCGCCTTCTTCGGCTTTCGCGTGAGCAGTTTCCGTGGGCAGTGGCAGGTTCTTGCGATCCACCTTGCCGTTGGCCAAACGCGGTAGCTCGGCCAGTTCGACGAAGACGGCGGGCAGCATATAGTCGGGCAGCTGCCGGGCCAGGCGCTGGCGCAGTTCGTCCTGGCTGATGGGCGATGCTCCGACTAGATAGGCGACCAGGCGCAGGCCGTCACCGCTGGCCGCCGGCTGGGCCAGCACCACGGCGTCGCGCAGCTCGGGGCAGGCCTTGAGGCAGGCTTCCACTTCGCCCAGTTCGACGCGGAAGCCGCGAATCTTCACCTGCTGGTCGATGCGCCCGAGGAATTCCAGCAAACCGTTCGACAGCATGCGCACCCGGTCGCCGGTACGGTACAGGCGGCTGCCATCGGCGGCAAAGGGGTCGGGAATAAAGCGCTCGGCGCTCAGGCCTGGTTGCCCCAGATAACCGTTGGCGACGCCAGCGCCGCCTACATAGAGCTCACCCGCACTGCCCAGGGGCAGGGGATTGAGGTAGCCATCCAGCACCTGCACGCTGACATTGGTCAAGGGGCTGCCCACTGGCACTAAGCCGGACAGGCTGGGCTCGAACTCTTGCAGGCTATGGCTGAGGCAGCCAACCGTGGTTTCCGTGGGACCGTAGTGGTTGATGATGCGACAGCCCGGCGTCAGTTCACGGATGCGCTGCACCAGGGGTAGATCCAGCCCCTCGCCACCTAGTACCAGGCTGTGACGCGGCAGTAGGCGGACCGGTTCGGCGACAGCCAACAGTGCCTTGAGGTGCGAAGGCACTATCTTCAGGCAGTCCAATGGCTGCTGGGCCAGGCTCACGGCCAGGGCCTCGGGGTCGGCGGCGAGGTTTTCATCGATCAGCCGCAAGCTTCTGCCGCTGAGCAATGCGCCGAACCAGGCGGTGTAGCCCAGGTCCGCCGCCACAGTGGCGAGGGCGCTGAGGCTGGCATCCTGCGGCAGTTGCAAGGCCTGCAAGACGGCGCTGACGTAGTGGATCAGGTTGCCTTGGCTCACCACCACACCCTTGGGCATGCCGGTGGAGCCCGAGGTGTAGATCAGGTAGGCCGCCTGGGCCGGGTGTGCTGGTGCTGCCAGGACAGCTAGGCATCGTGCACCCAGCTCCGCGTCCGGCTCGTCGAGATTCAGCCAGCGAGCGTCGGCTAGCGCCATCGGCGCCGGGCCTTGGCCGACCACCAGCAGAGCGCCACTGTCGTGGAGCATATGCAGGCGGCGGGCCGCGGGCAGGGCGGGATCCAGGCACAGGTAGGCAGCGCCGATTTTCCAGCTGGCCAGCATGGCAGCGATCAGCTCGACGCTGCGCGGTAGGGCCAGGGCCAACACGCCGCCGGGACGCAGGCCGGCAGCCAGGAAGCGCTCGGCCAGGCGCTCGGCGAGCCGATCCAGTTCGGCATAGCTGAGGTTGCCGTTGGCGTGAATCAGCGCCGCTCGTTGCGGGTGGGCCGCGACCTGCTGCTGGAAGGCGGCAATGGCGCTCGTGGCCAGGGGGGCGCTCTGTATACCCTGCGCGCGCGACTGTCCCGCGGCCTTGCACAGCGGCAGTTCGTTTAAGCGGGCCTCGGGCCGGCTGGCGGCGGCGCGGGCGAACTCAGCGAACTGAGCCGCCATGGCGGCGATACGCTCACCGCGATACAAATCGGTGCTATAGCGCCATTGGGCCAACAGCTGCTGGCCATCGTCCTGCCAGCGCAGGTTCAGTTCATTGGCCGCGCCGCGCTGAGTGAACAGGTATTCGCGCAGGCTGTAGTCGGCCAAGGCGAGGATTCGCCGGCTGGGCATGTAAGTGAGCATGTGGCGGAACAGCCCCGGGCTCGCGACATCTTCCTGCATGCGGGCGAGGGGATAGCGGCGGTGACGCAGTGCTTCGCGTAGCTGGCGTGCGCTGTCCTGCAGGCAATCGACTAGCTGCGGGTTGCCCGCGAACTGGGCGCGCAGCGGCACCGCATTGAGGGTGTAGCCGATCAGCTGTTTGTACCTGGCCTTGTGCCGGTCCATGGTCGGGGTGCCTATCAGGAAGTCATCCTGGCCGCTGTGGCGGTGCATAAAGACCTGGAACAGTCCCGCCAGTAGGGCGAACAGGCTGATGTGCAGACGCTCGGCCATGGTCCTGAGCGCCATGCTGTCCTCGACGCTCAGGCCGTGTTCGAATTCCTGACCGCTATAACTCGGGCTGCGCGGGCGCGGCAGGTCCGGGGTCAGCTCCAGGGCGGGGGGCGCGCCCGCTAGGTGTTGCCGCCAGAAGTGTGCCTGCGTCTCGCCTGCGCTGCTGTCGAGCAGCTCGCGCTGCTCGGCCAGCCAGTCGAAGTACAAGCCAGGGCTGGGCAGCTCCAGGGGCCGGTCGTTGACCAAGGCCTCATAGGCGCTGAAGGTCAGCTCCAGGGTCGACTCCACGCTGAAAAAATCGCCGCAGATATGATGAAAAGCCGCGCACATATAGAGCCGGCCTCGGCTTTGCAGCAGGCGCAGGCGGCTGATATTGGCCCGCGGCAGATCGAACGGCAGATCCGCCTGGCGCTCCAGCCAGGCCAGAACCCCGGCTTCATCGAGCTTATCGTCTCGTTCGCTGGCGACATCCGCCTCTATCCGGGCCGGCTGGATCATCCAGAGCTGGCCCTGATCTTCCTCGTAGCCGCAGTGCAGCGCCTCGCACTGCGCTACCACCAAGGCGAACGCGGCCCCGAGCAGCTCCGGGTCGAGGTCAGCGCGCAGCTCGCGGGCCGCCACCATGTTGTAGGCCGGGCTGTCCGGGTTCAGTCGATGGAACTGCCACAGGGCCAGTTGACCAGGACTGGCCAGGTGTTTCTGGATAATCGGCATATGCAGTTTCACTCCTGTGTCGGCTCGGCCATGGCCACTATGATTTTGCGCGCGCCCTTGAAACTGGCACGGCCATGGGCCACTAGCATGTTGTCGAGCATCAGTACGTCGCCTTGCTGCCAAGGGAAGCGCAGCGTGCAGTCGTCCAGCACGCCGCGGATTTCATCCAGCGCGCTGTCTTCCAGGGGCGAACCGTCGCCGTAATAAACGTTGCGAGGTAGGTCGAGCGGATCGTCGACCACCGCCAGCAGCCCTTCGCGGACTGCGGGGGCGAGGTTGGAGACATGGAAGAGGTGGGCCTGGTTAAACCAGACGCTCTCACCTGTGTGGGGATGGCGTGCCACCGCCTGGCAAACCTGGCGGGTGCGCAGCTCACCGTCGGCCTTCCACTCTAAATCTATGCGGTTGCTGCGGCAGAAGCGCTCCACCACCTGCCGGTCTTCGCTGTTGAAGGCCTGTTCCCAGGGCAGGTCCAGGCCATTGCCGTAATTGCGTACGTACATCAGGCGCTTGTCGGTGAAACGCTGGCGCAGGGTGGGATCCAGCCGTTGGTAGATCAGCCGGCTATCGGCGATCGGTGTTTCACCGCCCTCGGCGCAAGGCTGTACGCAGTGGAACCAGATCTTCAGCGGCCACTGCAGGGTGTAGGACTGCTCGTTATGTAGCGGTATGACCTGGTGGGCGGGGTATTCGGTGGAGGTGTAAACGCCTTGCTCGACCGCCTTGCGTGGGGTGGAGCCGAATTCGTAGCTCAGCAACTCATGGCCAAAGCTGCGTACCAGTTGCTGGAACGCCTGCTCGCCCAGCACATCGAAGCCACGCAGCAATAGGCCGCCGACCTCATGCAGTCGGGTGCTGGCAAGTTCAGGCAAAGCGGCAAGGCTGGCCGCATGATCCTCTCCCGGTTGTACCAGCAGCGGCAATGACGAATCCGCCCGTAGTGGTCGCACGTTTAGATCGCTTATACGTGCAGCTGTCATTCCCATGAATTGCCCTTCCTTAATCGATATGCCTAGCGCTCGTCGCGGGGCACGGTGAAAGCCCTGATCTAGACGCTTCTGTCGTCGGCTAGGGAGTCTAGCGGAAAAATTCTCAAAATGTAATGATAGCAATTATCATTTGTATTAAATTGTGCTTAGATGGCTCCAACCCAAGGCGCTAGGCCTTGGCCAACCTTGCTATGTCTGCTTAACGAAGGAAGAAGAAATGAGCTGGGACAGTCCCGAAACCCGTTTTCTGGTGGTGGTCAATCACGAGGAGCAGTACTCCATCTGGCCGGACTACAAGGAGCTGCCTCAGGGCTGGCGTGCAGTCGACAAGCAGGGCAGCAAAGAAGAGTGTCTGGCCTATATCGAGTCGGTGTGGACCGACATGCGCCCCTTGAGTTTGCGCCAGGCTCTGCAGGCGCAAGGGCAGGGTTGATGTCAGCTTTCCCCAGCCCCTGGTTCTCGCTGCTGCCAGGCAAGGCTCCGGCCGCGCTACGCCTGTACTGCTTCCCCTATGCGGGGGCCGGGCATACGGTGTTTCAGCATTGGCGTGCCGGGTTGGCCGATGACATTGAACTGGCGTTGATCAAGCTGCCAGGGCGCGGCGCGCGCTTCTCCGAGCCTCAGGCCCATTCACTGGGCGAGCTGGCCGAAGCCTTGGCACAAGCGATCGCCGAAGCCGTCGCGGGGCCCGAGCATTTCGCCTTTTTCGGCCATAGCATGGGCGCCTTGCTGGCTTTCGAGACTGCACGAGCCTTGCAGAAGCGTGGGTTGTCCCCCCGCACACTGCTGGTGTCGGCACGCACCGCACCGGTCGCCCATGGCTGGCGCGAGCGCCTGTCGGATCTGCCAGACGAAGCCTTCCTCGAAGTCATCCGCAGCATGAATGGACTGCCTCAGGAGGTACTCGACAATCCGGAGTGGTTGGCTTTGTTCCTGCCGATCATTCGCGCCGATTTCGCCCTTTGCGAAAACTATCGATATCGGTCGGGGCTGCCGCTGGCTTGTCCGATTCGGGTAATGGCCGGTCGTGACGATGCCAGCGTGCCCCTGGCCTTGCTCGATTCTTGGGCTGGCGAGACCCTGGCTGGTTGCCAGACCAGGTTGTTTTCGGGTGGACACTTCTACCTGTTCGAGCATGAGAGCGAACTGCTCGAACTGATGCAACAGCAACTCTGCCCTCCGCGTAAGAACTGGCATGCAGCTGTCTGAAGGAGAGGTACACCTGTGGTCTCTGCCTCTATGCCAGGTCGAAACTTCTATGGCCGGGTTGGCGGCGGATGAACGGGAACGTGCGGCGCGCTTGCGCTGTGCGCAGACTCGCCGTGCATTTGTCCAGACCCGCACGGCCTTGCGGCAATTGCTTGGGCACCATCTCGAGTTACCCCCCCTTGCCGTTGCACTGAGCAGCGGATCTTGGGGGAAACCCCAGCTCGGTGGCGGGATGGGCAATCTGCAGTTCAATGTCAGTCATAGCGGCCAGCTGGCCTTGATCGCGCTAGCGCAAGTCGCGATAGGCGTCGACCTGGAATGGCAGCAGGCCGACCTTGATTGGCGCGAGCTGGTTCCGGTCTGCTGCCATCCTGCCGAGCAGGTTGATTTCCAGAGCGTCACAGACGCCTTGGGGAGTGCTCAGCTGCTGCGATTGTGGACCGCCAAGGAGGCCTACCTTAAAGGCCGCGGCGAGGGTCTGAGCCTGCCGCTCACGGATATTCGTCTGCAGGCCGAGGTCGCGAGTTGGCAACCCCATATCGAGGCACCTTGGGACGATGACCAAGACTGGTGGTTGCATCCGTTACAGCTGCCAATGGGGTACGCCGGCTGCCTGGCTACGCCGTTCCCGTCCCCATTGATCCGTTTCCAGTCCTTGGCCGATCTGACGAGCAGTGTCCTGGCCGAGGGCCCACTTACCCCGATGTTTTGTCACCCCTAAGGGAGAACTCACCATGGAATGTTTACAGAACCTGCACCCCTCCAGCGCCACCTTTACCCTTGAGCATTTTCGTCAGCAAGGCCCCCGCGAACTGAACGCCAATCCCTACTTGCAGCGCCAGGCCGCTCGTGAGTCCAATGCGCGCTCCTATCCAAGGCGTATCCCCTTGGCGCTGCAGGAAGCCCACGGGCTCTATGTTCGCGACACTCAAGGGCAGCTGTTTATGGACTGTCTAGCCGGTGCAGGCACCCTGGCACTTGGACACAACCACCCGGTGGCCATAGCCGCCATGCGCCAGACCCTGGATGCGGGATTGCCCTTGCACACCCTGGACCTGACCACACCGGTCAAGGACAGGTTCGTTGAAGAGCTGTTCGCCGCCTTGCCCGAGGGTTTTGCCCGTCAGGCACGCATACAGTTCTGTGGGCCGACGGGGGCCGATGGCATCGAAGCGGCACTCAAGCTGGCGCGAACTGCTACTGGGCGCAAACCCATACTGTCGTTCTCCGGTGGCTATCACGGCATGACCCACGGCGCGCTCAGCCTGATGGGCAATCTGGGACCCAAGCTGGCGCTTGGCGCGGCAATGGCCGAGGTGCAGTTCCTGCCTTATCCCTACGATTACCGTTGTCCCTTTGGCTTGGGTGGCGAGGCTGGGATAGACGCTGGACTGCACTATATAGAGCAGCTGCTGAGCGACCCGGAGTCTGGGGTGTTACCTCCTGCTGCCGTGGTGGTGGAGGTGGTCCAGGGGGAGGGCGGTGTGATTCCCGCGCCGGCACGTTGGCTACAGGGCTTGCGTCATTTGACCCGCAAGCACGGCATCGTCTTGATCATCGACGAGGTGCAGACCGGCCTGGGGCGCACTGGCCAGCTCTTTGCTTTCGAACAGGCCAATATCGAGCCGGACATACTGGTGCTGTCCAAGGCCCTAGGAGGTGGACTTCCGCTATCCGTACTGGTCTACCAGGAGGCGCTGGATACTTGGAAGCCGGGGGCTCATGCCGGTACTTTCCGCGGCAACCAATTGGCCATGGCTGCCGGTGCGGCGACGCTGCGGCATATCCTCAGCGAACACCTACCGGAGCACGCCAGCGTTATGGGGGAGCGCCTGATGAGTCAGTTACGCCGACTGCAGGCCGACTATCCGTGCATCGGCGATGTGCGTGGCCGTGGTTTGATGGTGGGTGTGGAAATAGTCGGAGCCGCCGACGGCAGCCGTGTACCGCCGGCCGACTCGGCACTGGCCAAAGCCATACAACAGCAGTGTCTGCGTCTGGGCATCATTCTGGAGCTGGGCGGGCGTCATGGTGCTGTGGTGCGTTTCCTGCCGCCGCTGCTGATTCAGGCCGAGGAAATCGACTTGCTGGTCGAGCGCTTTCAGCAAGCCTTGGATCAAGCCCTGGCCAACGTGACAGCTCGGGCACTGCATATCGCCTAGCGCTCAGCTCAGCAGTTGGTCGTTCGTATGGGCTGCCAACTGCTGCAATAAGCCAGTTTTTCCCCGATGGACTGTCTGGAAATATCGCCTGCAGGGTTTGACAGCTTAAGGCAGCACGACCACGCTTTATTGTTACCCACCAGCGAGAGGAGGGTTTGTCATGAAAGGCGATAAGAAGGTCATCCAGCATCTCAACAAGATACTCGGCAATGAACTGGTGGCCATTAACCAGTACTTTTTGCATGCGCGCATGTACCAAGACTGGGGGCTAACAAAGATTGGCGAGCATGAGTATCACGAGTCTATTGACGAGATGAAACACGCTGACAAGTTGATCAAGCGTATTCTTTTTCTCGAGGGGCTACCCAACCTACAGGATCTCGGCAAACTGCTGATTGGCGAGAACACCAAGGAAATGCTCGAGTGCGACCTCAAACTTGAGCAACAAGCCTTGCCGGACCTGAAAGCTGCTATCGCCTATTGCGAAACGCATGCCGACTACGCCACTCGAGATCTACTTGAGGAAATCCTCGACTCGGAAGAAGAGCATATCGACTGGCTGGAAACTCAACTGGACCTGATTGGGAAGGTTGGCTTGGAAAACTATCTTCAGTCCAATATGGATTGATGCTCCAATTGTAAATGATCTCAAATGAGGGCGTGCGCAGAGCCGTTTCGTGGCCCTTAGCCGGGTTCGGAAGTGATGGTCAGCGCGACAGGCCGTGGCGTGTGCGCCCTAGGCTCAGCATTAGATTGCACGGATGCTGCCGTGGCGCGCGCACATCCGCCGAGCGTGGCGCATTCAAAGATATTTCTTGAACTTCGCCGCCGTGATCGCCACAGCTATATCCTTAATCAGTCCGGAACTGCCGAAAACTATGCTGTTGA
>DASUOY010000580.1:0-4079 GCA_036276395.1 Pseudomonas sp. | reverse complement strand
ACGAGGCATGAGCAGCGCCAGCCTTAACCTGCTGCAGGACAGCTTTAGCGGCCGCTCGCTGATCGAGGCCAGCGCCGGCACCGGCAAGACCTGGACCCTGACCGCGCTGTACGCCCGCCTGCTGCTGGAAAAACAGCTCAGCGTCAGCCAGATACTGGTGGTGACCTTTACCACCGCGGCCACGGCCGAGCTGCGCGAGCGCATCCGCAAACGCCTGGCCGAGCTGCTGGCGGTGTATGACAACGGCCCGAGCGACGATAAGTTGCTCAATGATCTGCATGCCCAGTATCCGGATGCTGCCAGCCATAGGCGTCTGCTGCTGGCGGTGCATGGTTTCGACGAGGCGGCGATCTTCACCATCCACGGCTTCTGCCAGCGCGCCCTGCAGGACGCCGCGTTCGAGGCCGGTGGCGATTTCGACAACGAACTGACCCACGACGACCGCGAGATTATCGACGCCCTGCTCGCCGACCTCTGGCGCCATGAGCTGGCCGCTGCCGAACCGGAATGGGCGGCCTTTCTGGTGCAGCAGAAGATCACCCCGCAGGTACTGCGCCAGCGTTTGCGCAACCATCTGGGCAAGCCTTACCTGCGCATCGAGCCGCAACCCGGTGCCCGCAGCGAGATGAGCGCATTGCGCGCCGCCTGGCAGCAGGCGCAGCGCTGCTGGCTGAGTGAAAGTGGCGCCTGGCTGGCGCAGCTTAAGGCCTTCGACGGCTTCAAAAGCAATATGTGCAACCCGGCCAAGCTGGGCGTCTGGCAGGCCGAGCTAGACGGCTACTTCAGCGATGCCGCCGCGCTGTTCAGCAAGACCGAGGCGCACCAGCGCCTGTCCCGCGAGGGGCTGAACAAGGCCAGCAAGAAGGGCTGCGAGGCCCCGGCCAATCCGCTGGCCGCTGCGCTGCAGGAACTCTGCGATGCCCTGGCCGCGGCCCAGCCCGAGGCCGAGCAACGCCTGATCGACCTGCAGGTACGCCTGATCGGCCAGCTCAACGAGCAGCTGCCGGCGCGCAAGGCGGCGCAGCGCCTGCTGGCCTTCGACGATCTGCTCAACAAGCTGCAACAGGCGTTGCAGGGCGAAGGCGGCGAGCATCTGGCCGGCACCTTGCGAGCGCAGTACCCGGTGGCGCTGATAGACGAATTTCAGGACACCGACCCGGTGCAGTACCGGGTGTTTCACCGTATCTATCAGGACGAAGGGGACCTGTGCTTTGTCGGCGACCCCAAGCAGGCCATCTATGCCTTTAGGGGTGCGGATTTAGCGACTTACCTTAAGGCCCGCAGCGAAGCCGCGCGGCAATACAGCCTGGCCACCAACCACCGCTCCACCCCCGAGCTGATCGCTGCGCTAAACCAGCTGTTCGACCGGCCCATGCCCTTTGCCGAGAAGGGCCTGGCCTATCAGCAGGTCGGTGCCAGCAACAAGACGCGAGCGCAGCTGGTGCTGCCGCGTGTTGAGGATGAAGCCGACGCGCCCCTGGCGCTGGTCTGGCTGGATAACGACTATCTGGGCAAGGGCGAAGCGGGCGCTTTGGTGGCCACCGATACAGCGCGGCGTATCGCTGCGGTGCTAAGCGCCAGCAGCCAGGGCCAGGCTTATTTTGAAAAAGAAAGCGACGAGCAGGCCGGCACGCGCACCCCGCTTAAAGGCGGCGATATCGCCGTGCTGGTGGCCAGCCACCGTCAGGCCGGTGAAGTGGCCGAGCAACTGGCCGCCCGTGGCGTACCCAGCGTACGCCGCGGCAAGGAAAACGTCTGGCACAGCGAGGAGGCCGAGGAGCTGGCCGCGGTGCTGGCCGCCTATGCCGAGCCGGGCCGCGAGGGCGCGTTGCGCTACGCCCTGGCCAGCCGCCTGCTGGGCCGTAGCGCCGCCGATCTGGCCGCCTGCAGCGAGGACGCCCAGGCCTGGGACGCCGAGCGCGAAGCCGCCGAACGCTACCACCAGCTGTGGCAGCAGCAGGGCTTTATGCGCGCCTTCCGCGCCTGGCTGGACGAGCAGAACGTCGCGCCGCGCCTGCTGGCCCTGGTGGATGGCGAACGCCGCCTGACCAACCTGCTGCACCTGGCCGAACTGCTGCAAACCGAGAGCCTGCAACGCCCCGGCCTGGAGCAGCTGCTCAGCTGGTTTAACGCCCAGCGCAGCGCCGAAGCCCATGGCGAGGATGCCCTGCTGCGCCTGGAGAGCGATGCCGAGCGGGTGCAGATCGTCACCATCCACACCTCCAAGGGCCTGGAATACCCGCTGGTGTTCTGCCCCTACCTGTGGGACGGCGCGCTGTTGCGCCAGCATGAGGACATCAGCTGCCACGCCGACGACGGCACACCGCTGCTGGACCTGGGTGGCGAGCAGCTCGATATGCACCGCGAGCGCGCCCGCCATGAGCGCTTCGCCGAGAAACTGCGCCTTACCTATGTGGCCCTGACCCGCGCCCGCGACCGCCTGTGGCTGCACTGGGGCCCGGTGGACTGCAAGCCGAAGAAGGACGGCACCCTCGGCGACAACGGCCTGCACAGCAGCGCCCTGGCCTGGCTGCTGCATGGCCGCGAGCTGCCGGGGGACGATGCCCTGGCCGAACTTGCCGGCCATCTGCAAAGCCTGACCCCGCAAGGCCTGCGCGCGGAGGTCGAGCAACTAAGCGCCAGCAGCCAGGGCCAGATGGTGATCCAGCCCCTGCGCGCAACCGAGGCCAGTGCCGCCGGCGAGCAGCGCGCCCCGGCGCCGCGGCAACTGGCGACCCTGCAGCGCAGCCTGCACAGCGCCTGGCGTATCGGCAGCTTCTCCGGGTTGGCCGCCGGCCTGCATATGGAGGCGCCGGACCGCGACGGTCTGGTGCTGCCGGATGCCAGCGAGCCGGGCACCGGCTTCTTCGCCTTCCCCCGTGGCGCCCGGGCCGGTACCTGCCTGCATGCGATTCTGGAAGACTGGGCGCGGGGCAAAGGCGCTTTGGCCGACTTGATCGAACCGGGGCTTAGCGGCCTGGCATCAGCAGCGACTGGAGCGCCGTGGCACTAAGCCAGTTGCAGCAGGTGATAGACGCCGATCTGGATGGCCAGGGCCTGACATTGGCTGGCCTAAATCCAACCCGGCGCTTGCCCGAACTGGGCTTTACCTTCCCCCTGGCCGGGCTGGATGTGCAGCGCCTGCGGGCGATTCTCTGCGACCCGGCCCATGGTCTGGCCGCGCCCATGCGCGAGGCGGCGGCGCGCCTGGAGTTCGACAGCCTCAAGGGCTTTCTCAAGGGCTTTATCGACCTGACCTTCGAGCATGACGGGCGCTGGTATATCGCCGACTACAAGTCCAACTGGCTCGGCCCGGACGCCAGCTACTACGGCGGCGAACGCCTGCTGCAGGCCCTGGCCGCCGAGCATTACTACCTGCAATACCTGATCTATCTGGTGGCGCTGCGGCGCTTTCTGCGCCAGCGCCTGGACGACTTCCACAACGACCAGCTGGGCGGCGCCTACTACCTGTTTCTGCGTGGCATGCCGGAGGCCGGGGTGTACTTCTCGCGCCCGGCCGATAGCTTGCTGGATGCCTTGGATAGCCTGTTCGAGAAGGGCGTTTGATGATGCTTAACGATCTTCCGCTCGGCCCGCTGGAACGCGCCCTGCTCGACAGTCTGCAACGCCTGGATCCCGGCGCCTCGCCTGTGGTTTTGGCCTCGGCGGCGCTGCTCTGTATGGCTCTGGATAAGGGCGACGTGTGCCTGCCGCTGGCGCGTCTGGCGGGGCAGCGACCCTGGCCCGAACAGGATTTCCGCCTGCCGGCGCTGAGCGACTGGCAGGCGCAGCTTGAAGCCTCGTCCCTGGTGGGCGGCGATGACGATTTCAGCCCACTGATTCTCGACCATGGCCGCCTCTATCTGGCGCGTTATCAGGCCTATGAACGCCAGCTGGCAACCCAGTTACTGCAGCGCGCCACCGATTTGCCTGGGGTAGATGAGGCGCAATTGAGCGAGAGCCTCGGTCGCCTATTTGCGTTCAACTCTTTATCAAAGGCGGGGCAGCAGCAACCCGACTGGCAGCGCCTGGCTGCCGCACAAGCGGTGCGGCGCCGGCTCGCGGTAATCTCCGGCGGC
>DASUOY010000579.1:0-3389 GCA_036276395.1 Pseudomonas sp. | reverse complement strand
GTCTACGCCGACCCCGACGGCGCCGACCGCCCCTGGGAGCTGGACCTGCTGCCCAACCTGATCCCGGCCGAGGAGTGGCAGCGGATCGCCGCCGGCGTGGCCCAGCGCGCGACGCTGCTCAACCGCGTGCTGGCCGATATCTACGGCCCGCAGAAGCTGATCGCCGATGGCCTGCTGCCGGCCGAGCTGGTGTTCGGCCACAACAACTTCCTCTGGCCCTGCCAGGGCGTGCAGCCGCCGGGCGGCACCTTTCTGCACCTCTATGCGGTGGACCTGGCGCGGGCGCCGGACGGCCGCTGGTGGGTCACCGCCGACCGCACCCAGGCGCCCTCCGGCGCCGGCTACGCCCTGGAGAACCGGCAGATCGTCTCGCGGGCCTTCCCCGAGCTGTACCGCGACCTGCGCGTGCAGTACCTGGCCGGCTTCTTCCGCACCCTGCAGGACACATTGGCGCGCCAGGCCCCGGCTGATGGCGAGACGCCGCTGGTGGTGCTGCTGACGCCTGGGCGCTTTAACGAGAGCTATTTCGAGCACCTGTATCTGGCGCGTCAGCTCGGCTACCCGCTGGTGGAAGGTAGCGACCTGACTGTGCGCGAGGCCAAGGTCTACCTGAAAACCCTGGCCGGCCTGCGCCGCGTGCATGGGGTGCTGCGCCGTCTGGATGATGACTTCTGTGATCCGCTGGAGCTGCGTACCGACTCGGCCCTCGGCGTGCCCGGCCTGCTGGAGGCAGTGCGCCAGGGCCATGTGCTGGTGGCCAACGCCCTCGGCAGCGGCGTGCTGGAGTCCCCTGGCTTGCCGGGTTTTCTCCCGGCCATCGCGAAAAAACTATTGGGCGATGAATTACTGCTGCCGAGCATCGCCAGCTGGTGGTGCGGCGAGCCGCCCGTGCTGGAGGAAGCGCTGGAGAAACTCGATGAGCTGCTGGTGCGCGCCAGCTTCCCTTCGCAGAGTTTTGCCCCGGTATTTGGCCGTGATCTGGATGAGGCGCAGCGCGCCGAACTGGCCGAACGCCTCAAGGCGCGGCCCTATGCCTATGTGGCGCAGGCGCGGGCCAAGCTGTCGCAGGCGCCGGTCTGGCAGCCGGAAGAAGGCCAGCTGGCGCCGCGCGCCATCGGCATGCGGGTGTTTGCCGTGGCCAGCGCCGAGGGTTACCGGGTGATGCCTGGCGGCCTGACCCGGGTAGCCGCCGAGGCCGACGCCGAAGTGGTGTCGATGCAGCGTGGCGGTGCCAGCAAGGACACCTGGGTGCTTGGCGAGCGGCATGCCAGCGGCGAGCCCTGGCAGTGGTTGCGCCCGCTGGGCGTGGCCGACCTGGTGCGCAGCGACCCCTTCCTGCCGTCGCGGGTGGTGGAAAACCTCTACTGGTTTGGCCGCTACAGCGAACGCTGCGAGGACGGTGCGCGGCTGCTGCGGATCATGCTGGCGCGTTATGTCGATGACGACGATGACCCGCAGGCATTGCAAACCGCGCTGGGTCTGGGCGAAAGCCTGGGCCTGCTGCCGGATGCCGACAGCGGCGAACTGCAAGCGCGCCTGCTTGAAGCGCTGCTTGGCGAAGACTGGCCGGACAGCCTGCGCGCCAATCTGCAACGCCTGCAGTGGGTGGCTGGCAGCGTGCGCGGCAAGCTGTCCCAGGCCAACTGGCAGGCGCTGCTCGAATTGCAGCGCGAGGCCCAGGGCCTGCAAACCGAGCAGGCCGACTTCGGCGAACTGCTGGATTTTCTCGACCGCCTGCTGCTATCGCTGGCGGCGCTGTCAGGCTTTGCCCTGGATGATATGACCCGTGACGACGGCTGGCGTTTTCTGATGCTCGGCCGCTGTATCGAACGTTTGCAGTTTCTCTGCGATAGCCTGGCGAACTTCCTGCGCAGTAATGCGGTGGACGATCAGTCGGCGCTGGAGTGGCTGCTGGAACTGGGCAACAGCAGCATCACCTACCGCACCCGTTACCTGGCCTCGGCGCAGCTGATTCCGGTGCTCGATCTGTTGCTGCTGGATGAGCAGAACCCCCATGCCGTGCTGTTCCAGCTGCGCACCCTGCTGCGTTCGCTGGAACGTTTGGGCGAGCGCTTCGAACTACCCGCCGAGCGACGCTTGCAGCATCTGGAACAGCAGTTGGCGCGCTTTAGCCTGAGCAGCCTGGAAAACCCCTTGTTTGGCAGCAGCGGGGTGAACGAGGTGCTCGGCGGGTTGGCCGCGCTGCTCGAAGCGCTAAGTCAGGCCGCTGCGGAAACCTCCGACCGCCTGGGCCTGCGCTTTTTCGCCCATGTCGATGCCAGCCAGCGGACCCAGTCGTCATGAGCAGCGCGTTCTATCAGATTCTCCACGACACCCATTACCGCTACGCCGCGCCGGTCTCCCTGGCCCAGCAACTGGCGCACCTGTGGCCGCGGGCCTGCGCCTGGCAGCGCAACCATGAGCAGCAGCTGTTGGTTAGCCCGCAGCCGTGCCAGCGCCAGGATGCCCTGGATGTGTTCGGCAACCCGCTGACCCGTCTGGTATTCGAGCGGCCGCACGATGAACTCAAGGTCAGCGCACGCCTGCGGGTCGAGGTGCTGGCGCGGCCGGAGCTGGATCTGCAGGCGTCGCCGCCCTGGGAAGAGGCCTGCACGGCCCTGCGCTACAGCGGCCATGCGTTGCTTCCCGGCGTGCTGGAAGCCGCGCGCTTTCGTTTCGAGTCGCCCTATGTGCACCTCAAACAGGTATTCGCCGCCTACGCGACGGATTGCTTTAGCCCCGGCCGACCACTGCTGGCGGCGGTGGATGGGCTGATGCGGAAGATCTTCAGTGAATTCAGCTTTGATGCCGCCGCCACTCAGGTGGCGACGCCGCTGCTGCAGGTGCTGGAAGAGCGTCGCGGGGTGTGCCAGGACTTCGCCCACCTGATGCTTGCCTGCCTGCGCTCCATGGGTCTTTCGGCGCGTTATATCAGCGGTTATCTACTGACTCAGCCTCCGCCCGGCCAGCCCCGGCTGATCGGCGCCGATGCCTCGCATGCCTGGATCTCGGTGTTCTGCCCACAGCAGGGCTGGGTGGATTTCGACCCGACCAACAATATTCGCCCGGCGCTGGAGCACATCACCCTGGCCTGGGGCCGCGACTTTGCCGATGTGTCACCGCTGCGTGGAGTGATTCTCGGCGGCGGTAGCCACGACCCCGAGGTGCAGGTCACGGTGCTGCCGCTGGCGGACCGCTAAGCCGTAGGGTGCGCCGTGCGCACCAGCAGCCCCTGGTTAGGCGGTACGGGTGCTTAGCCCTTGATAGCTTTCCAGGCCCGGGTCGCCAGGCTGACCAGCAGCAGGGCGACGGCCCCGGCGATGATTCCGGCTATGGCGTTGAGCAGGGTTGGCAGCAGGGCGGCGAGCAGACCGCTGCTGGCCGCGACG
>DASUOY010000578.1:0-6646 GCA_036276395.1 Pseudomonas sp. | reverse complement strand
GCAGGGTTTGCTTGAGTTCGTTGCTGTAATTGGCGGTGAGCATCAGCGCCGGCAGGGGTTCACCACGCCGCGCGTTGATCGCGGCGATGGCCTGTACGCCGTCGCGGTCGTCATCCAGGTGGTAGTCGGCGATCAGCACGTCGGCGGCGGCGTGGTAGTTGTCCACCTGGCGCGCCAAATCGTCCTCGGAGAGCGCCGTGACCACCTCACAGCCCCAGCCTTCGAGCAGGGTGCGCATGCCGGCACAGATCGCCGCGTCGTTATCCAGCACCCAGATACGCGCGCCCTGCAAACACTCCACGGCCATCGGCAGGGCTTTGGGCCGCGCCGGCAGGACGCTGGAGCGACGGGTCAGCGGCACCTCGATGGCGAACATCGAGCCCTTGCCCAGTTGCGAGCTGACGCGAATGCGGTGGCCGAGCATGCGCGCGATCTTGTCGACTATGGCCAGGCCCAGGCCCAGGCCGCGATCCTGGTGGCGCTGGCCCTCGCCACGTTTGAACTCCTGGAAAATCTCCTGCAGCTTGTCGGCGGCGATGCCCATGCCGCTGTCCCACACCTCGATCGACAGGCTCTGCCCACGCCGCCGGCAGCCGAGCAGGATGCGCCCGCTGGCGGTGTAGCGGATGGCGTTGGTCAAGAGGTTGCGCAGAATCCTTGCCAGCAGCTGGATATCGCTGCGCACGCAGGCCGAGCTGGGCACGAAATCCAGGCGCAGGCCTTCGCAGGCGGCCAGTTGGTGGAACTCGGCGGACAGGGTGCCGAGCAGATCGGCGATGGCGAAGCTGCCGACCTCCGCCTTGATCACCCCGGCATCCAGCTTGGAGATATCCACCAGGGTGCCGAGCAGGCTTTCCACGTCCTCCAGGGAGTTGCTGATATTGCGCACCAGGCCCTGCTGGCTGCAGGGCTCGCGTTCCAGCAGCGCGCTGGTGAACAGCCGCGCGGCGTTGAGCGGTTGCAGCAGGTCATGGCTGACCGCGGCGAGAAACTTGGTCTTCGACAGGTTGGCCTGCTCGGCCTCGCCCTTGGCCTCGCGCAGGCGCGCCTGCATCTGCGTGCGCTCGTCGATCTCGCGGCGCAGCTGCTGGTTGAGCGTGGTCAGCTCGGCGGTGCGTTCGCGCACCCGCTGCTCCAGGTGCTGATAGGCCTGGTGCAAGGCCTCGGCGGTGCGCCGGCGCTCGGTGATATCGCGGATCAGCACGAAGATGCCGAGCACCTCGCCATTGGCCTGGCGGTTGGGCACGTAGGAACGCAGCATGTAGCGCTCCTGGCCGCTGTGGTTGGTTTCAGCCACCTCGAAGGTCACGCTCTCGCCGGACAGCGCCCGCTCGATATAGGGCTCCAGGCGCCGACAATGTTCCTCGCTGTGCACCGCGCGCAGGCTCTGCCCGAGCATGGCGCCGCGGGGCCAGCAGTACCATTCCTCGTAGACCTTGTTGGTGAACTCGTAGACCAGATCCGCCGAGAGGTAGGCGATCAGCGCCGGCACGTGGTCGGTGATCAGGCGGATCCAGCGCTCGCTCTCGCTCAGGGCCTCGGCGTGGCGATGGCGCTCGGTGATATCGGTAAAGGTGTTGACGAAGCCGCCGGTGGGCAAGGCATGGGTGCGCACCTCCAGCATGCGCCCGTCGAACAGGTGCAGCTCCAGCTCCTCGATGGGCTTGCCATTGGCGTCGCGGCTGTCCGGGGTAAGCAGGGCCAGCTCGCTGTCGGCCATCACCTCGGCGAAGGGCCGGTGCGCGTTGATCGGCGCCAGGCCGCAGAGGTCGAGGAACCTGTGGTTCCACAGCTCCAGCTGGCCCTCGGCATTGACCATGGCCATGCCCTGGGACAGGTTGTCCACGGCGCGCTGCAGCAGGCGCGATTTCTGCGCCAGGGCCTGCTCGCGGCGCAGGGTTTCGTTCTGTTTCACCTCGGTGATATCGGTGTAGAGAATCACCAGCCCGCCCTCGCGGGTCGGCCGTTCGCTGACCTGCACCCAGCGCCCGTCGCGCAGGCGGTAGAGCATCTGCTCGCCCTCCTTGCTGCGCTGCTCCTCCACCACCAGGCCGGTGCTCTTGCTCAGGCGCTTGATCTCCGCCAGCCGGGTGCCGGCGGCAATACGCGCGCGGCTGTGGCTCCAGAAGGATTTGAAGCGGCTGTTGAACAGCACGATGCGCTGCTCGCGGTCGAACAGGACGAAGCCGTCGGAGATGCTTTCGATCGCGTCGATCAGGTGCTGGTGCGCGGTCTCGGCGCGCAGCCGCGCATCGCTGAGCAACTGGTTGCTGGATTTCAGCTCGGCCATGGCCTGGTTCAGGGCATCGGTGCGTTCGCGCACCTGCTCGGCGAGCACCACCGAATGCTGGAAGGCGGCGTAGGCATCGTCGCCACGCGAATGCGCCGACTCGACCCGCTCGATCAGCGCGGCGTTGATCCGCTTGAGCTTGAGGTTGTCGCGCTCAAGCACCGCTAGGCGCGCCTGCAGCTCGGCGCCATCAGCCGCGGCCGGGGCGGCCAATGGCGACTCCGGTAAAGGTCTGGTTGATGTGCATACCATTGAACTGCTCTCCGTAGGTATTGAAACCTATGACTGGCTGGCGGCGCAGAAAGGCCGACACCGGTTCGGCGCCATCCTGGCCTTCGATTTCCAGGCGGCGCAGAAAGCAGTCGCAGCCGATGGTCAGCAGCAGCGGGCCGAGGCGCTGGCGCAGGCCGTCGAACACCCTCTGCAAATCGAGCAGCAAGGGCCCCGGCTGCATGGCGGTGAGCACGATGCCGTTCTCCACCGCGCAGTAGAAGGTCAGGCTCAGATCCTCGTTGACCCGCTGGATGGAGCGCACGTAGTACTGCTCGCTGATACGCACGGCCAGCGGGTTGGCGGCGAACACGCGGTGATCCAGCTGCGCCAGCGGCACGCCGATCAGCTCGGCGTATTCCTGGGCGGCCGGCGCGGCGTTGAGTTCATACACCCGGCGGCTGGCGCTGTCGGCGCGGGTCACCACCAGCTTGTCGCTGCTGGGTTGGATGTGATGGGTGCTGAACACCTCGAAATCCAGCCAGGTATTGAACAGCACCACCACCGCCGCGCCGGTGTGGAACTGGCCGCCGTGGTAGACATGGGTATGGGTCAGGTGGTTGTCGTCGCCGGCCGAGCCGCCGAAATGCGGAATGCTGCCCAGAGCCGCGCTGAGCGCGCCGAGCACCACTTCCTCGCGGCTGGACAGGCCGTCGAGCAGGGTCAGGGCGAAACTGTGGCCCTTGATCGAGGCCAGTTCATTGGTGCGGCAATTCTTGACCAGGCGCTCCACCAGTTGCTGCGCGTCGATCAGGCTGAAGCGCTCCATCTCGTCGATCAGGGCGCTGGCGATGGAGAAGCTGCGGTGATCGAAACCCACCGCGCTGACGCAGCCGCGGCCATAGCCCAGGGGCGTGATCTCGCCGGCCGTGGTGCAACCCACCAGGTTGATCCCGCCGAAATACTGCTCCAGGGCCTGGCCCAGGCCTTCGAGGTCGTATTCGGCCGAGCAGAAGAACAGCACAAAGCCCAGGTGCGGGTGGATCAGCTGGCGCGCCAGCTCCTGCGCCACCAGCTCGACATCGCTGGCGCTGGACATGGCGGTGATCACGCCTTCGGTCATTTGCTGCATAGCCTGCCCTGCGAATAAGCCCAGATTCCTTGGGGCCATTCTACGAAGCCGGCCGCGCGCGCCCCATGCCACTTGAGTAGCGCCGGCCTACTCCCTAAGTAGCGATAGCCAACCGGTAGGGTGCGCCATGCGCACCAACAACCCCTGGCGCACCCTACTTCTGGCCAGCGCGCAGAAACCTCTGCAAACACAGCGGCAACACCAGCAGCGCCACGCTGCCCGGCAACAGCACCAGCAGTTGTGGAGTATCGAGCAACATCACCACCTCCTGAACCTGCGGCCCATAGGCAAAAGCCGGGCAGGATTACCCTGCCCGGCTGGTCGCCACGCTATTACCAGCTCAGCACGGCACCGACGGCAAAGGTGTCGGTGTCTTCACCCAGGCCGCTGCCCGCCGCCGCGTCGATCTCGTACTGGTTGTACTCGGCGACCAGCTTGAGGTTGTCGTTGATGGTGCGGAAGTAGGCGACGCCGCGGGTCTCGTAGTCGGCGGCGGTGCCCAGGCCGTTGCCGTCGTCCTCGGTCTGGCCGTAGGACAGCGCCACGCGGTTCTTGCCGAAGCTGTAGGAGCCCTGCAGCAGGTAGCCGTCGCTGTCGATCTCGCGCAGGGTGGCTTCGCCGGCGTTGTTGGTGAAGAAGGGGTTGATGCCCTCGGCCTGGAAGCCCGAGGCGGTCAGGGACAGGCCGCCCAGCTTGGCCTGCACGCCATAGCCCAGGCCCTGGGACGTCACGCTGTCGACCGTGTCGTCGGTGTTGTCGGAGGTCTGGTAGGCGCCGTTGAGCCAGGAATAGATGGTCGCGTCGCCCAGGTTGAACTGGTAGCTGACTTCCGATTCGAAGCGCGGCTCTTCCTGATAGGCATCGCCCACCAGGCTGTCGTCGTTGGTATCCACCGGGTCCATGATGCCCACGGCAAAACGCAGGCCTTCGGCCAGGTTGTTGTTGCGGTAGGTGATCTGCGAGGTCGGGAAGGGATAGGGATAACCGGTGCCGATATTGCCGAAGGACACGCCGTTGCCATCGACCAGGCCCAGGGTGTCGCTGACGTTGCCGTAACCGGCCAGCAGTTCGTCGAGGAAGATATTGGAACGGGAGAACAGGCCGAAGTCCTTGCCCACCAGCACCTCGCCCCACTCCGGGCTGGCCACTGTGCCGTAGAACTGGCGCACGTCGATGGCGGTGCCGGTGCCGTTGACCTCGCTGTCGTTGATGGTCACCCAGAACGAGGAGCGCCCGCCCAGCTTCAGGCCATCGACCTGCTTGGCGAAGTTGAAGCCGATCCAGTTCGGCAGAAAGCCCATCTTGACCCGCGCCTGGCGGCGGTCGAACTGCTCGCCTTCGCGGTCCACATCGCTGTTGACGTAGAAGGCGTTGATATAGCCGTCGGTGGAAAAGGTGGTGTCGTCCTGGTCATACAGAACGATTTCCGCGGCGGCCTGCTGGGCTGTGGCCAGGGCCACGGCGGCAGTCAGGACCAGGGGCAGGAATCGGGGGCTGGCGATCTTGTTGTTGTACATAAGGCTCTCCGCTTGAGGAACGACTATCAGAAGTCGGGTCGGAGGCGATTATCGAAAGGCCCGGCCAGTGCCCATAGACTGCTATGGCGCTGCTTGCCTGCTGCTTTGGCCGGGGATGGCGGCGCAACCGGAAAGGCCTAGGCCGGTGGCGCGCCTTAAGAAGGGGGTCGAAAGCAGCAGGGCTAAAGGTGTGGGCAACACGGAGATGCTCAGCTCAGGGTTGTCCAGCCGCGGGCAGGCGCCGCGCCAGTGGCCAGCACGCGCCAGCCGCCCTCGGCCTGGCTCAGCAGGCGCTGGCTGTGCAGCAGCGCCGGCCGCGCCAAACCCTGCAAGGCCTGCATCAGCGCCACAGCATGGCTTTGCGGCAAACCGCCCAGATGCTCCTGCCAACGCTGCTCGGCGAACGCCTGCAGGCTGTCTGCGTCGGCCTGCAACTGGCGCCGCACCGCGCTGGCCGCTTGGGCAATCGCGGGCTCATCCAGGCCGGCCAGGCGTTCGCCCTGGGCCTGAATAAAGGCCCGGACATGGCCGAGGATGGCCTGCGCCGAGGCATGGGGCGACTGCACGGCGAACAGGATGCCGGCCTGCCCCTGGATCTGGCGAAAACCGCAGAACACCCCGTAGCCCAGTTGCAGTTCAGTGCGCAGACGCTGGTAGAAAGCGCCCTGATAACAGTGCGCGAGCACACGCCAGC
This sequence comes from Pseudomonas sp., assembly GCA_036276395.1. Lineage (GTDB taxonomy): Bacteria > Pseudomonadota > Gammaproteobacteria > Pseudomonadales > Pseudomonadaceae > Aquipseudomonas. The sequence goes on along the minus strand of DASUOY010000578.1, from coordinate 803 downwards.
CCGCCTCGCCAGCCGCATCCGGCAGCGCCTGCGGGCAGAACAGCAGCAATGCCGCCTCCTCGCTCGCGCAGTCCAACTGTTGCCAGACACGCCCGGCCGCTGGCCGCGCCTGCGGCGTAGCCTGTGGCCAAGGCGCCCGCGTGCTGAACGGCGCCTCGATAGCCGCCTGCTCGACCGGCGCGAACCCCACCCCCAGGACCTCCAGGCGCAACGGGCGATAGCCCTCCTGCCACTGCTCGGGAGCGAGCGGCGCCTGCCCGGCAAGCGGTCGCAACGACTCGGGCAAACACTGCAACAGCTGGCGCAGCGGCATCTGCGCCGACTGTGGCGCGCGCAGCAGCTCGCCCCGGGCCTGCTGCCAGGCCGCAGGCCCCGGTTCGAGCAGGCACGGCACGGCCTGTAGCGCCACCCGCACCAGCACGGCGGCCGGCCCCTGCAGCAGCATCTGCAGGCTGTCGCCAGTGGCCGACAGCTGCAGACCAACGCCCAGTTGCGCGGCGTTGGCCTGGGTCTGCTGCAACGCCGCCTGGGCCACGGCCAGAGCGATGCGGGCCGTCAACGGCTGAGAAAAACAGCAACGCCAGTACAGCACGCCCTGGCCACCGGCAGACGCCCCCGGCGCAGCCAGCCAGCGGCGCTGCAACGGATACGCCAGCCTGGACGCTGGCTGCGCCTGCTCGCCTAGAAAGGGATTGGCCGCCGGCAACTGCCAGGCCCAGGCCACATCCGCCGGGCCAACCGCCGGCGCAGGGCCCATGCGCAAGGCAAACCCGCTGCCGGGCCAGTCGGGTTGCTCGGCCGCA
>DASUOY010000577.1:0-4903 GCA_036276395.1 Pseudomonas sp. | reverse complement strand
GAACGCTTCAAGGCGATCTGCGAGCGCGAGCGTTGCCCGTTCGCGGTAGTGGGTGAGGCCACCGAAGAAGCCCACCTGACCGTGACCGACAGCCCTTTCGCCAACACCCCGGTGGACATGCCGCTGGAAGTGCTGCTGGGCAAACCGCCGCGTATGCACCGCTCGGCCGCCCGCGAAGCCGAACTGGGCGATGATTTCGATGCCAGCACCCTGGCCATCGACGAAGCCGTGACCCGTGTGCTGCATCACCCGGCCGTAGCCAGCAAGAGTTTCCTGATCACCATCGGCGACCGCACCATTACCGGCCTGGTTGCCCGCGACCAGATGGTAGGTCCGTGGCAGGTGCCGGTGGCCGTTTGTGCCGTTACTGCCACCAGCTTCGACGTCTACACCGGTGAAGCCATGGCCATGGGCGAGCGCACGCCGCTGGCGCTGCTGGATGCTGCGGCGTCCGGGCGTATGGCGATTGGCGAAACCCTGACCAACCTGGCCGCCTCGCGCATCGAGAAGATGTCCGATATCAAACTGTCCGCCAACTGGATGGCCGCTGCCGGCCACCCGGGTGAGGACGCGCGCCTGTATGACACCGTGAAAGCAGTCGGCATGGAGCTGTGCCCCGAGCTGGGTATCACCATCCCGGTGGGCAAGGACTCGATGTCGATGAAAACCCAGTGGACGGACGCGGGCGCGGACAAGAGCGTGACCTCGCCGCTGTCGCTGGTGGTGACCGGCTTCGCTCCGGTCAGCGATATCCGCAAGACCCTGACCCCGCAACTGCGCATGGACAAGGGCGAGACCGATCTGGTGCTGATCGACCTGGGCCGCGGGCAGAACCGCCTGGGCGCCTCGATCCTCACCCAGGTCTACGGCAAGCTCGGCCAGCAGGTGCCGGATGTGGATGACGCCGAAGACCTCAAGGCCTTCTTCGCGGTGATCCAGGGGCTGAATGCCGACGGTCATATCCTCGCCTACCACGACCGCTCCGACGGCGGCCTGCTGGTTACCGCTTTGGAAATGGCCTTTGCCGGTCATTGCGGCCTGAATCTGTTCCTCGATGCGCTGGCCGACGACAGCAATGAGCTGGCCGCCGTGCTGTTCAACGAAGAGTTGGGCGCGGTGATCCAGGTGCATCAGGACGCCACTCCGGAAGTGCTGGCCCAGTTCAGCGCCGCCGGTCTGGGCGACTGCGTGGCGGTGATCGGCCAGCCGGTCAACAGCGACGAAGTGGCGATCAGCTTTAACGGTGAGCCGGTGTTTGGCGGCCAGCGCCGTTTGCTGCAGCGTCAGTGGGCGCAAACCAGCTACCAGATCCAGCGCCTGCGCGACAACGTGCAGTGCGCCGAGCAGGAGTTCGACGGCCTGCTGGAGGAAGACAATCCGGGTCTGTCGGTCAAGCTCGGCTTTGATGTCAACGAAGACATCAGTGCGCCGTATATCCGCAAGGGCGTGCGCCCGCAGATCGCCGTGCTGCGTGAACAAGGCGTCAACGGTCAGGTGGAAATGGCCGCGGCCTTCGATCGCGCCGGTTTCAACGCCATCGACGTGCATATGAGCGACATCCTCAGCGGCCGCGTCAGCCTGGAAGAGTTCAAGGGCCTGGTGGCCTGCGGCGGCTTCTCCTACGGTGACGTGCTGGGTGCCGGCGAAGGCTGGGCCAAGTCGATCCTGTTCAACGCCCGTGCCCGCGACGGCTTCCAGGCCTTCTTCGAGCGCAAGGACAGCTTTGCCCTCGGCGTGTGCAACGGCTGCCAGATGATGAGCAACCTGCACGAGCTGATCCCTGGTACCGAGTTCTGGCCGCACTTCGTGCGCAACCGCTCCGAGCAGTTCGAGGCGCGCGTGGCCATGGTCCAGGTGCAGGAGTCGGCTTCGATCTTCCTGCGTGGCATGGCCGGTTCGCGTATGCCGATCGCCATCGCTCACGGTGAGGGGCATGCCGAGTTCGAGAACGAGGAAGCCCTGCTCGAAGCCGACCTGTCCGGCTGCGTGGCCATGCGCTTTATCGACAACCACGGCAAGGTCACCGAAACCTACCCGGCCAACCCCAACGGTTCGCCGCGCGGGATTACCGGCCTGACCAGCCGCGATGGCCGCGTGACCATCATGATGCCGCACCCGGAGCGGGTGTTCCGCGCCGTGCAGAACTCCTGGAAACCGGACGACTGGCAGGAAGATGCCGGCTGGATGCGCATGTTCCGCAACGCCCGCGTGTGGGTGGATTGATCAAGGTGGCGCGGGCTGATGGATAAGCCTGCGCCGATCCTGCCTGAGGTGCGCCAGGTCAAACCTGGCGCGGCCTTGCTGCTGTGCCGCTGCGGGCGTTCGCCCCAGCTTCCCGATTGCCCTGCTGGCTGCAGCCACGGGCTGCGTCTCGAACCGACTCAAGAGCAGTTTCTGCTGTTGTGTCGTTGCGCCCATTCGCGGCGCTTGCCTTATTGCGATGGTAGCCATAACCCACCTGCGCCTGGTTTCAGGGCGCGCTGGCGGCGTTTCTGGCGTGGGCTTTAGGCCTGGGCTGCTGTTGGGCAGGCGGCTACGAAGTGATCAGCGGCATGGGGGTGGCGTCTGCCAGCAAGCTACGCTCTATAGGGCTGGTTGCGTTGAATGCCGTTGAAATCGAACAGCCATAATTGGCAACTGTGATGAGTGCCTCGAACCGCGTCGGGGGCAAAGTGCCATTATTGTGTGGCATCATTATTGGGCTGTTTCTATCCCTGCGTACCTGTGGAGACCTCGATGTACAAGCTGTGTTTTTATGTCCCGGAAACTCATCTGGAAGAGGTTAAAGGTGCTGTATTTGGCGCGGGTGGTGGGCGTGTGGGCGCTTATGACAGTTGCTGCTGGCAAACCCTGGGGCAGGGGCAGTTCCGCCCGCTGCCGGGCAGCCAGCCGTTTGTCGGCCAGGTTGGCCTGATCAAGCAGGTAGCCGAGTGGAAGGTCGAGTTGGTGGTGGCCGACGAGCTGATTCATGATGCGGTCAAGGCCCTGAAGAAAAGCCACCCCTATGAAACGCCGGCCTTTCAGGTGTGGCGCCTGTCGGATATCCAGTTCTAAGGTCGCAGCAATAAAAAAGGCACCCATCGGGTGCCTTTTTTATTATGCCGGCGGGCTCAGGGCCTGATTTCGATCAGGGTGCCATCCCTGACCACTTGCCAGAGTTCGCGCATATCGGCGTTGCGCATGGCAATGCAGCCTTCGGTCCAGTCCAGGGTGTGGAAGAACCATTCAGGGTATTCCTCATCCAGCGGCGTGCCGTGAATCATGATCATGCCGCCGGCTGATACGCCTTGTTTGCGCGCGTTGGCCTGATCGCGGGCGTTGGGGTAGGAGATATGCATCGACAGGTTGTACTTGTCGCTGGTCTTGCGCCAGTCGATCCAATAGAAGCCTTCCGGGGTGCGCAGGTCGCCTTCGCGCTGCTTGGCGCCCTTGGGCTGCTTGCCCAGGGATACGCGGTAGGCTTTGAGGGTGGTGCCGCGGTTTTGCAGGAGCAGTTTGCGCTCGGATTTGATCACCAGCACCTTGTCGATGATCTTGCCATTGAGCGTGGCGGTGGTTGTGGCCTGAGCGGTCAGGGTAAAGGTCAGGCAGAGTAGAGCTAGCAACCAGCGCATCATCATTTCCGTCAATCAAAAAGCTTTTTTATAGTGCGCGCGCAAGGCTTCGAGCGGCTCGTTGCGGACCGGATAGTGCTGCTCTCGGCGGTCTGCGAAGTAACATTCTAAGGTACGCCCGATGGTCGGGAAAGCCAGCTCTGACCAGGGGATGTCCTGTTCATGGAACAGTTGCACTTCCAGGCTTTCTTCACCGGCGGAAAAGTCGAGGTCGACCAGTTCGGCGCGAAACAGCATATACACCTGGTTGATATGCGGCAGGTCGAACAGGGTGTAGAGGTTGAGGTCGCGCACCCGGGCGCAGGCCTCCTCGTGGGTTTCGCGGGCGGCGGCCTGTTCCAGGGTTTCGCCGTTCTCCATAAAGCCGGCGGGCAGGGTCCAGTAACCACGTCTGGGCTCGATGGCGCGGCGGCACAGCAGCACCTGTTCGCCCCATACCGGCAGGCAACCGGCAATGATCCGTGGGTTCTGATAATGCACGGTCTGGCAATGCCCGCAGACATAGCGCAGGCGGTTATCGCCCTGGGGGATTACCTGGCTAACCGGGCTGCCGCAGTTGCTACAGAACTTCATGCTGGCTCCTCGTTGTGTGAGGTTTATCTTGGCGCGTCGGCGGCTGGCTCGGCAAGCTTCTTGCGGCGCTGGATCGACCAGCTGAATGATCGGCTGTGGCAGTGCGGGGCTTGGGCCGCGCGCCGCTTTCGTGCCATCATCGAAGGCAGAATAAAGAATCGAGAGTGCCTATGCTCGACGAGCTGCTCCATCGCATGCGGGGTTACAGCCCGCACCTTCTGCCGACCGATAACGATTATCCGCAGGCGGCGGTGCTGGTACCTATTACACGCAGTGATTCCCCCGAGGTGGTACTGACCCTGCGTGCCAGTGGTTTGTCCACCCATGGCGGTGAGGTGGCCTTTCCGGGCGGGCGGCGCGATCCGGAAGATGTGGACCTGATTGGTACGGCGCTGCGCGAGGCCGAAGAGGAAATTGGCTTGCCGGCTGGGCTGGTGGAAGTCGTCGGGCCGCTTAGCGCTCTAGTGTCGCGCCACGGCATCCAGGTCACGCCTTATGTCGGTCTGGTGCCGGATTTTGTCGAGTACCGGCCCAACGATGGCGAGATTGCCGCCGTGTTTGCCGTGCCGCTGGAGTTCTTTCGCGAGGACCCGCGCGAAACCACTCATCGTATCGATTACCAGGGGCGCAGTTGGTATGTGCCCAGCTATCGCTACGAGGATTACAAGATCTGGGGCCTGACGGCGATCATGTTGGTCGAGTTGGTTAACCTGGTA
>DASUOY010000576.1:0-8344 GCA_036276395.1 Pseudomonas sp. | reverse complement strand
TGATGCGGATGACGTCGACCTTCTGCGGCACCTTGATCCCGGCCAATTTTTCCACAGCGAGTACATACGGCAGGTTGTTCATCACCCCGCCGAGGTAGTCGATACGGTCGGTGTAGGGAATAAAGCTGTGCCAAGACTGGCGCTCGGCCATCTTCTCAGCACCACGGTGGTGGTAGCCGACTTCCGGTACACAGTCGACGATTTCTTCGCCATCGAGCTGCAGGACGATACGGAAGGCGCCGTGGGCGGAGGGGTGGTTGGGGCCGAGGTTGAGGAACATATAGTCCTCATGCTCGCCGCCACGTTTCATGCCCCAGTCTTCCGGCTTGAAGCGCGCCGACTCTTCTTCCAGCTGCTGCTTGGCCAGATTTAGGCTGAACGGATCAAATTCGGTGGCGCGCGCCGGGTAGTCCTTGCGCAGCGGGTGACCTTCCCAGGTCGGCGGCATCATGATGCGGGTCAGGTGTGGGTGACCGGTAAAGGTGATGCCGTAGAGATCCCAGACTTCGCGTTCGTACCAGTTGGCGTTGGGCCAGATGCTGGTGACGCTGGGCACATTGAGGTCGCGCTCGGACAACGGCACCTTGATCATGATGTCGCTGTTACGCTCCAGCGACATCAGGTGGTAGAACACCGTGAAGTCGGCGCCCGGCAGGCCGCGGCGCTGGGTGCGCAGGCGCTCGTCGACGCCATGCAGGTCATACAGCATGACGTAGGGGCGCGGCAGGTTGCGCAGGAAGGTCAGAACATTGATCAGGCGGTCACGGGCAACCCACAGCACCGGCATGCCGGTACGGGTGCTCTGGACGGTAAAGGTCTCGGCACCAAAACGGGAATTCAGTTCGACGACCACATCTTGGTCGTCAGCCTTGTACGGCGGTATGGACAGAATGCTGTCTGCAGTCATGGTCTCGGTCGCTATCGGTCAACGGCGTCAGTAGGCGGGCTCCACAGGAGCCCAGGCTCACACTTCGTCGGGGCTGCGCAGGTTGGTGACAGCTATGCGCTGTTCGCGGCGCTGTTCTTTCTGCGAAGGCATGTCGGCACGGTAAACACCTTGGTCGCCAACCACCCAGGATAGCGGACGCCGCTCCTGGCCGATGGATTCCTGCAACAGCATCAAACCTTGCAGGAAGGCTTCGGGACGAGGCGGGCAGCCGGGAATGTAGACGTCGACCGGGAGAAACTTGTCGACCCCCTGAACCACCGAATAGATGTCGTACATGCCGCCGGAGTTGGCGCAGGAACCCATGGAGATGACCCACTTGGGCTCCAGCATCTGCTCGTACAGGCGCTGGATGATCGGCGCCATCTTGATAAAGCAGGTACCGGCGATGACCATAAAGTCAGCTTGGCGTGGCGACGCACGAATGACTTCCGCGCCAAAACGCGCCACGTCATGGGGCGCGGTAAAGGCGGTGGTCATTTCCACATAGCAGCAGGAAAGGCCGAAGTTGTACGGCCACAGGGAGTTCTTGCGTCCCCAGTTCACTGCACCGTTGAGAACATCCGAGAGCTTGCCCATATAGATGTTCTTGTGCACTTGATCGTCTAGCAGCGGGTCGGAAACAGTCTCCCGCTCACCGACCGGATACTGCTCATTAGGCGCATCCGGATCGATCCGAGTAAGTTTGTATTGCATCGCCAAAGCCTCATTGTTTTAGCTTCGCCTGCCGATTGCGCCGACCTTCGGGTGCCCAGTCGAGCGCACCGATTCGCCAGAGATAGACAAGACCTGCCAACAGAATTGCTATAAAGACTGTAGCTTCGATCAGGCCAGCCCAGCCGCTTTCGCGTACCGAAACTGCCCAAGCGAAGAGAAAGAGGGCTTCAACGTCGAAGATCACGAAGAGCATCGCGACCAAATAGAATTTTGCCGAGAGGCGTAGGCGGGCGCTGCCGGTGGGCAGCATGCCGGATTCGAAGGGCTCGTTTTTGCTGCGGCCCCAGGCTCGGCTGCCGAGCAGGCTGGAAACGCCGAGCATAAAAGCGATCAGGCCAAAGACGCCGAGCAGGAAAATGGCAAAAGCCCAGTTGTGGGACATGGTCGTTACCGAATCAGGCATGCCGGGTCTCTTTGTTTAAAGGACGGCTTTTTATGTTGAGGTGGCAACCCTGTTCGGGTTGACCCACAAAGTATGGGCGCAATTTTATGCGCACGGGGTGTGTAAGTAAATTTTTCTGAATAAAAAAATGCACAGTTTTTGTTAGTGGGTGGGCTATGCAAACTTGGGGTTTTGCCTCGGCGTTGGCTATGAATGCCTCTGAGGTGCAACTTTGCAGGCTGATTGGCGTTTATCTGCAGCCTATTGACGCCTTGTTGAAAGATATTCGCTGATTATTATTTACAGACGCTTGTTATGTTTGTGGGTGTTCGTGCTGTTGTTTATCTGGGCCAAATAATCGGAAGCGCCTACAACGCAGTTTTTCCTGAACGCAGAAACGACAAACCCCAGCATCGCTGCTGGGGTTTGTGTGGCAACACGCTCAACCTTGTTCGTGGTCTCGGTTGAGTAAACCTGTTCTTAGTGGAACTGGTTCATGGTGTTGTCTTTACCGCTGGCCTTCAGAGCCGCTTCGCCAGCGAAGTACTCTTTGTGGTTGTCGCCGATGTCGGAGCCAGCCATGTTCTGGTGGCGTACACAGGCGATACCCTGGCGCAGTTCCTGGCGCTGAACGCCTTTCACGTAGGCCAGCATGCCCTGATCTGCGAAGTAACCCTTGGCCAGGTTGTCGGTGGACAGCGCGGCGGTGTGGTAGGTCGGCAGGGTGATCAGGTGGTGGAAGATGCCGGCGTGAGCCGAACCATCACGCTGGAAGGTACGGATCTTCTCGTCAGCAACCTGAGCCAGTTCGGTCTCGTCGTACTCGACGCTCATCAGCTTGGCGCGGTCGTAGGCGGAAACGTCCTTGCCTTCGGCAACGAAAGCGTCGAACACCTGCTGGCGGAAGTTCAGGGTCCAGTTGAACGATGGGCTGTTGTTGTAAACCAGCTTGGCGTCCGGGATGGTCTTGCGGATTTCGTTGACCATGGCAGCGATCTGACCAACGTGCGGCTTCTCGGTTTCGATCCACAGCAGGTCGGCACCGTTCTGCAGCGAGGTGATGCAGTCCAGTACGCAGCGAGCTTCACCGGTGCCAGCACGGAACTGGAACAGGTTGGACGGCAGACGCTTCGGACGCAGCAGCTTGCCTTCGCGGTTCAGTACGACGTCGCCGTTGTTCAGGTCGGCAGCGGAGACTTCTTCGCAATCGAGGAAGGAGTTGTACTGGTCGCCCAGGTCGCCAGGAGTGTTGGTGACAGCGATCTGCTTGGTCAGGCCGGCGCCCAGGGAGTCGGTACGAGCAACGATCACGCCGTTGTCGATGCCCAGTTCCAGGAAGGCGTAGCGAACGGCAGCGATCTTGGCCAGGAAGTCAGCGTGCGGAACGGTTACTTTGCCGTCTTGGTGGCCGCACTGCTTCTCGTCGGAAACCTGGTTTTCGATCTGGATGCAGCAAGCGCCTGCTTCGATCATGCGCTTGGCCAGCAGGTAGGTGGCTTCCGGGTTACCGAAGCCAGCGTCGATGTCGGCGATGATCGGTACGATGTGAGTTTCGTAGTTGTCGATCTGGTTCTGGATCTCGGCAGCCTTGGCGTTGTCGCCAGCGGCGCGGGCAGCGTCCAGAGCGGTGAACAGCAGGTCCAGTTCACGGCTGTCAGCTTGGCGCAGGAAGGTGTACAGCTCTTCGATCAGGTCGGAGACTGCAGTCTTCTCGTGCATCGACTGGTCCGGCAGCGGGCCGAAGTCGGAGCGCAGGGCAGCAACCATCCAGCCGGACAGGTAGAGGTAGCGCTTGTTGGTGGTCTTCAGGTGCTTCTTGATCGAGATCAGCTTCTGCTGCCCGATGAAACCATGCCAGCAGCCCAGGGACTGGGTGTAGACGGAGGAGTCGGCATCGTACTCGGCCATGTCTTTACGCATGATATCGGCGGTGTACTGTGCGATTTCCAGACCGGTTTTGAAGCGGTTCTGGGCGCGCATGCGAGCCACGGATTCCGGGTTGATAGCGCTCCAGCTGCTGCCGTAGGTCTCTTTCAGAGCGGCGACTGCCTTGATGTCGTTTTGATAAGCTGACATGGTCAATCCTTCAAAGTATGTGTTTGGTTGAGCACCGGCTTCCCCACTGAACACCTGTGTTGCCGGAGGTTGTTGTGGCTCACCGCAGAACGTCGAGAGGTCGACCAAGGACGGAATTGATCCGGGAGGAGGGTGACGAGATAAACAGTTCGCTGACTACAGCTGTTGCAAATGACCGGGTCATTTGGCGCCTGACGGATCACAGATGCCGTTGGGCGACTCAACTTGCTGCGCTTCATGCGGGCTGATTCAAACGCTTCCCCGTCCCTCAGGACAACTTCGTTCCAGTCGCCATCTCATCGAACTGCCTTGTGGGCTTTACAACGCAAATCGGCTCGGACGGTAAGTTAGAGCGCGATTCGGAGGGCTTTTCAGCGCCTCTGATTAGCGGGAGCGGGGTCATGATGCCTTTGCCAAAAGGCTTCGTCAATAATTTTGTAGTGCTTTTTGAATGACTACTACATAAGTCCAGTGGCGACCGATTGGTCAGGTTTTTGCTGGGCTCAGTCCAGCACCTCAACCTTGACCCGCAGGCTCATATCTTCGCGCCCCTGAGTCGAGCGGCGCTGCAGAAAGTCGCGCTGATCCCCCTGGCTTTGCTCGCTGACGCCGCCAAGGCTGATCCATTCGCCGATGCGACCGCTGACCCGGGTGTCGGTGTTTTGCACGTCGATGGCGCCTGGCTGGGACTGGCTTAGGCGATCACGGTTGCTGCTGATGTTGATATGCACCATTTCGCCGCTGAGGCTGGCGGTGACATAGAAACCACGGGTGACATTGCGGTACTGGGTCGTGCTGTAGGGCTGGCCGTAGGGGTCGAGGCCCTGGGTTGTCAGGGGCACGCTCTGGCCGACCTGGATCAGCGCCGGATAGCCCTCGTTGGCCTGTACCTGCTGGGTGCCACCGCCACGGCTGCCGGTGCTGCGGCGAATGATGCGCACCTGATCGCGGCCTTGCACCTCGCCGCGGCCAATCTGCACCTGGGCATCGCCGGCGCTGATGCTGCCATCGGCGCGATAGCCCTGATCGGTCTGGAAGCTGGATTCGCTACTGTCCACGCTGATCAGCAGGCGCCTTGGCTGGGTATCCAGTTGCAGCAGCAGGGTGCGCACTTCCTCGATTTTCGCGGGCGCGGCATTGACTATCAGCTGGTTGCCGTAGGCGCTCACCCGGCCCTCGCTGCCCAGCACCGATTGCACCACGCCGAGCACGTCCTCAGCGCTGCGGTAGTTGAGAGGGATCACCTCGGTGGCTGCGCTTAGCGCCAGGCTGCAACTGAACAGGGCGGCGGCGAGTAGGGCGCGCAGGGTCATAGCAGAAAACTCCTCAGGTCGGCGTCACTGATGCTGGTATCCCAGGCCAGGTCGAATTGGCTGCGGCGTTGGCGGGCCCGTGCCGGGTCCTGGTACAGAGCGTAACCACTGAACTGGCCGAGCTCCGGTAGCAGCAGCAAACCGCAGTCATCGGCCAGCAGAAACCCAAGCTCCTCGCTGGGGTAGTCCGGGTTGAGCTTGCGGATCTGCAGGTTGCTGGAAAGACGGCGTGACAGGCTGAGCAGGCGGTGGCCGTCTCTGGCTGCGCGGCCGGCGTCGCGCAGGAGAATGCGCAGCTGATTGCGCGGGCTGGCCAGCAGGAACTGGGTGCAGGCTTGTTGCACGCTGCTGTGATGATAGAGCCAGGGTTCCAGATCGTGGCTGTAGATGCACAGGCTGCGTTGCGCTTGCTGCAGCAGTGCCAGGGCATGGGCGCGGGCCTGTTCGGCCTGATTGAAGCGCTCCAGCGGCAGATGGGCGCCGAGGATAAAAGGCGCGGGTTCGGCCTGTGGGCTGTCGATTGCAGAGTTGACCGGGTTGTGCACGGCAAAACGCCCCGGCGATTGGAACTCGATGGCGGGGAGCTCGTGTGGCTCGCTGCTCTCGGTTGGGTCGCTCGGGGCGTCTGCGTCGTTCATTTCAGCCTCTTGGGGTCTGTTCAGTCTCTAGCTGCTGTGGCGCACCATATCCACGTGAGGAATGCCGGCGTCCAGGTATTCGCCGCTGACGATGGCAAAGCCGAGCTTTTCATAGAAGGCTGTGGCTTGCACCTGGGCGCTGAGCATTTGCTGATTGAGTCCACGTTTTTCCGCTTCGGCAATCACCGCATTGATCAAGGCCACCCCGACATTCAACCCGCGCCAATCCTTGAGCACCGATACCCGGCCGATATGGCCGTCGGGCAGCAGGCGTGCGGTGCCTATGGGGTAATCGCCTTCGCAGGCGAGAAAGTGCACGGCATCGGCGTCTTCGGCATCCCATTCCAGCTCCGGTGGTACCGCTTGCTCGGCAATAAACACGGTTTCGCGAATGCGTCGCAGGTCAGCGTTGTCCTTCTGCCAGTCGGCCAGGCGGACGTGAATCTCACTCATCAGCAAACTCCAAGCTGCCTTGTTTGACCAGTTCCACCAACAGATTACGCCCTTCGTCGTCAGCCAGCCATTGAGCGAGGTTTTCGATATGCAGGGCATCGGCCGAGCACACCAGTTTCAGCAGTTCGCGCAGGCTGGCGGACAGCAGGCGGCTCTGGCCGCTGGCGAACAGCACCAGGTCTTCGCCGACTTCCGACCAGGCCAAACGCGCGCTGGGGTTGCGGATCAGTACGGCGCCGTCTTCCAGGCTGCCGAGGAACATGGCTTCGTCGATCTCAATGCCGGCGATCAGTTCGGGGTAGCGCGGCTCGGTCATAAACTGGCCGAACCAGGTCATCAGCAGGCGCTCATCGCTCATATGCTCGTTGAGCAGGGCTTTCAGGCGCTCCAGGGCATCGCGCTGGATCTGCGTGGGGTCATCGGTGGGCTGCGCGTCAGCATCGCTGTAACGCTCTTCATCCGGCAGGAACTGGCCGAGAAAATCGGTGAAATGGGTCAGGACTTCAGCGGCGCTTGGCGCACGGAAGCCTACGGAATACGTCATACAGTCATCCTCAGCGGTACCACAGTGGGCCAGAAGCGGCGGCAGATAGAGCATGTCGCCGGGCTCCAGGACCCATTCTTCAGTTTTAACGAATTCGGCGAGGATCTTCAGATCCGCGTGTTGCAGCATGGGGCTGTCGGAGTCGCACATCTGGCCGACCTGCCAGCGGCGTTTGCCGAAGCCCTGCAGGAGGAACACGTCGTAGTTGTCGAAGTGCGGGCCAACGCCGCCGCCGGGAGCGGCGAAGCTGATCATCACGTCGTCGATGCGCCACTTGGGCAGAAACTTAAATTGCTCCAGCAACTCGGCCACTTCCGGGACGAACTGATCGACTGCCTGTACCAGCAGGGTCCAGTCGCGCTCAGGAAGGGCGGCGAAGGCGTCCTCGGCAAACGGGCCGCGGCGTAGCTCCCAGGGGCGCTCGCCGTGTTCGATAACCAGGCGCGATTCGATTTCTTCTTCCAGGGCCAGGCCGGCCAGTTCGTCCGGCGAAATCGGGCTTTCGAAGCCCGGAATGGCCTGGCGCACCAGCAAGGGTTTCTTCTGCCAGTAGTCGCGCATGAACTCGCGTGCGCTAATGCCGCCCAGCAGTTGTAGCGGAGTATCAGGATTCATCGCTAAGCCCTTGAAGTAAGTAAATACCCATAAATAAAAACGCCCGGCGCAGCCGGGCGTCTGGGAGGCTGTTGCCGTTTAGATGCGCTTGGCCTGGGCGACCGCGTTGCCGATGTAGCTGGCTGGGGTCAGGAGCTTGAGCTCGGCCTTGGCGGCGGCTGGCATGTCCAGGCCGTCGATAAAGGTTTGCAGCGCCTCGGGGCTGATGCCCTTGCCGCGGGTCAGTTCCTTGAGCTTCTCGTAAGGATTCTCGATGGCGTAACGACGCATCACGGTCTGGATCGGCTCGGCCAGCACTTCCCAGCAAGCGTCCAGGTCGGCGGCGATACGTGCTTCGTTCAGCTCCAGCTTGCCGATGCCCTTGAGGCTGGCTTCGTAGGCGATGACGCTGTGGGCGAAGCCGACGCCGAGGTTGCGCAGCACGGTGGAGTCGGTCAGGTCGCGCTGCCAGCGCGAGATCGGCAGCTTGCTGGCCAGGTGCTGGAACAGTGCGTTGGCGATCCCCAGGTTGCCTTCGGAGTTCTCGAAGTCGATCGGGTTGACCTTGTGCGGCATGGTCGAGGAGCCGATTTCACCGGCCACGGTCTTCTGTTTGAAGTAGCCCAGCGAAATGTAGCCCCACACGTCGCGGTCGAAGTCGATCAGGATGGTGTTGAAGCG
>DASUOY010000575.1:0-2251 GCA_036276395.1 Pseudomonas sp. | reverse complement strand
TAGCCGGCGTGCAGGTCGAGGTCGGGCAGCGCCGCCGGGGTCCAGAACAGCTCGGTCTCGATGCCCTGGTGGCGGGTGCTGCCGAGGTTCTCGAAGCGGTCATTGCTGCGGTTGTATTCGATCTGATCCTCGAAATCGATGCGATACAGGCCGAGGTCGACGCGCAGGCCGTCCCAGGGCGTGTAACGCACGCCGCTCTCGTAGTTCCAGGCCAGCTCGGCGGCGACGTCGCCGTCTTTGACTATCGAGGTGATCTGCGGCACGCGCAGCGACTGCTGGGCGTTGGCGTAGAGGAACCACTGGTCGGTGAGCTGGTAGCCGGCGCTCAGGCCGGGCAGCCATTCTTCGGCGACTGTTTGCTGGGAAATGCCGCTGACGCCGTCGGCGTACTGCATGCGCGCGTGCTCGTAACGCACGCCGGGGGTCAGGGTCAGGCGCTCGTCGAGCAGCTTGATCTCGTTGCTCAGGTAGGCGGCCTTGGCCTCGGTATCGAAGGTCCAATCACGAAACACGCTCTGGGCGCCGCTGTTCAGGTTTGTGCGGTCGACCTTGAAGTCGACGTCTTCCTTGACCAGGCGGGCGCCGAGCAGCCAGGTCTGGCTGACGCTGTCGCCATCGATGCTCATGCTCAGGCGCGGCTCGCTGCCCCAGACGCGGAAGTCGCGGGGTGCATCCTGCAGGGTGGTCGGGGTGGCGTCCGGGGTGAACGGCAGGCCGACGATAAAATTGCGATAGCTGTGGTGGGCGAAGTTGGTCCAGCTGAATTCCACTTCGTCGAACGGGCCGATGGCGCCCAGGTACTGGCTATAGGTGCCCCAGACGCGGTCGGTATCGCCTTCGAAACGGTCGAGGTCGCGGGTCGACTGGCGCGGGTCGTCCTTGTAGTCGGCCACGCTAAGGGCGCCGGCCAGGTCTAGATCGGCGATATAGCGCTGCATGCCGAAGCTCAGGCTGCGCGTGTCGTCGATATCCCACTGGCCGCGCAGGCGGTAGTTCTGCACCTCGCTGTCGGAATGTTCGCGGCCGTATTCGCCGGTGACGGTGTTGAGGTCCAGTTGCAGGCCGAAGTTGTCGCTCAGGTAGCCGCCGGTGCCGATATAGCTGTCCCACAGGCTGCGGCCGCCGGGGGCGAAGGTGGCCTTTTCCTGCAGGCTGGTCTCCCATTGGCGGGGGATCGGCTTGCTGATCAGGTTGATCACCCCGCCGACGTTGTTTGGCCCGTACTGCACGGCGGCGCCGCCACGCACTATGTCGATGCGCTCGACGGTCGCCAGGGTTTGCGGGAACAGCGACAGGCTGGTCTGGCCGTAGGGCGCCAGTGCCAGCGGGACACCGTCGGAAAGGACCTGAGCACGGCCGCTGCGGCTCTCATAGAGGCCGCGCACGGAAATCTGCGGCAGGGCGCCGGTGCCGGTCTCGTCGAACACCTTGATCCCGGGGACGCGCTGCAAGGCATCGTCGAGGCCGCGCACGCTGGCTTTGCTCAGGTCTTCGCTGTCGACCAGGCTGCGACTGCCGGCGTAACTGCGTACTTCCTCGGCGCTGGCCTTACCCAGCACATCGCCCTTGATCACCATGGGGGCGAGGACCTTCTGCGGGCTGGCTTCTGCGGCGCCGGCAGCCTGGCTGATGGCCAAGGCCAGCAGGCTGAACGGCAGGGAAAACAAACGGACGGTGCTATTCATAGAGGACTTCATCGGGGTTTAGGCATGGGTTTGCGAGCAGTGCATCAATTCCGCGCCGCAGCGAAGCAGGTGCGTCATGTCGAGAATCACGAAGTGATAGCCGGCGTAGCCGATCATTTCGCAGAGCAGCGGCGAGGGCACGGAGTTGAGTAGGCCGTAGACCTCTTCACCACTGTCCAGGCGGGAGAAGACGGGGGAGGGGCGGAGCATAAGTTCTTCCGTAAGCTTATTTGTCAGCAAATGATAATAGTTATCGTTTGCTGGTGTAAATTGATTTATTGCACTTCAAGCGCTAAGCGCCGGACTCGAGGGGAATGGCTGGGGCGGGGGATGGGGAGGCGTTGCATGGCGTTCGCGCAGTCGCGCTGCGGCGACCCGGGCGGCTGTAGCTAGGGCGTGTATGGGCAGGGCTGAGCAGGCTGCCTTAGCTAGGGCAGAGGCTGGGCGGCGGGTAGCTCGCTGGTTGGCTGCATGGCGTTGCGCAGATGCGCTTCGAACTGCTCGACTATCGCCGGCCAGCCCTGGCGCGAGGCGTGCAGCCGGGCATTCAGGCGCACCCGGCGTAG
>DASUOY010000574.1:0-2215 GCA_036276395.1 Pseudomonas sp. | reverse complement strand
TTCAGGTCGCACAGCGACAGGGCGCGACCGCCGTCGCCCGGGTGCATATGGGCATCGACGAAGCCGGGCATCAGCATGCGCCCGCCCAGGTCGATCTGCCGGGTCTGCTTGCCGATATAGGCGGCGGCGCCTTTATCGCCTCCGACATAGACGATCTTGCCGGCGGCGACGGCCACCGCCTGTTGCACCGAGTCCTGGCCATCGACGGTGTACACGTAGCCATTGCGCAGCAGCAGATCGGCCGCTGGCGTGCTGGCGGTCTGGCAGCCGAGCAGAGTCAGGGTCGAGAAGGTCGTGCTGGCAAGCGCGATACATAACCTGGAAAGTTTCAAAATCCGCACCTCTGTGAGTGTTCAGAACGCGGGCCGCAGCGACCCACGTGCATGCCTGCGGCATGCCGGCCCAGCCTAGCGAGCGGCGCCAATCTGCGGCCCTCTGCAAATGAGGGGGGCCGAGGCAACTCCTCGGCCATACGCCAGCTCGGCCTGGTCCGCCGCAACCCCCAGGGGCGGTGACAGGCGCAGCATGCAGCCCAGCTCGACCTTGCTGCGCACACCCAGTTGCAGGTAGCAGTTGCGCAGGTAGGTGCGCACCGTGGCCGGGCTCAGGGCCAGCATGCGGGCGATCTCCTTGTACGAGTGGCCGGCGGCGAACAGCATGGCGGCGCTGCGCTCGCGCGGCGCCAGGGCCGAGCTGCGCGAGGGTGCCTGCAGCGCCAACAGCACCTGTTCACCGACCCGGTTGAGGGTCAGCGTCGCCCGCCCCAGACGCAGCACACAGGGGGCCTTGGGCAGCTGCTCGAGCAATCCGCCGGGCAACCGCGAACCGCTCCAGCCGGGATGCGCAGCGGCAATCCGCTGGCACAGCCGGGCGCCGATATAGAGCAGGCTGCCGTCCAGGCCGGCCACCGCGAAATCGCCGGCACCCGCGCAGGAGGCCAGGCGCAGCATGTCCTGCACCTGAAAGCGCCAGAGCTGCAGCAGGTGCTCGCAGAAGGCGGCGAACAGCGCCGCCTGGTTGTCGCTGAAGGCCTGCTCCGCCTCGCCCCGATAGAGGCAGACGAAGAACATCAGGCCGCTCTCCGGCAGCTCGAAGGTGATGCACAGCAGGTGGTAGAGATCGTGCCGGCGGGCGAAGTCATTGACCGCCGCGCAAGGGTCGTCGAAGCCGCTGGCGCGCACGATTTCCCCCGGCCGACTGAGGGTGCCATGGGAGAAGAGGTCGTTGCCGGCGACCTGGTGCCACTCGCTGGCGAACGAGTCACTCAGGTTGATCCGCCCGTGCATCCAACTCTGCGGCGGTGCACCGCCATCGGCCTGGGACATCTCCCCCCACCAGGCCGAGGCGAAGGGCACCAGCTCGGCGAAGGCCTGCAGGCCTTCGCCGACGAATTGCGCGGCCCCGCGCTCGCGGCTCAGGCGGCCCAGCTGCAACAGGCACAGGTTGAAGGCCTGCAGGGTTTGCATCGATGGCGCGGCGCCGTACTGGATCATCGCCCTGCCCTCGCGCCACAGGGCCCGCTGCGATGGCGGGCGGCCTGCGCGCGGCGTGCAGCCGCTGGCATTGGGAAGCTGATGGACATGGCGTTCTCCTGGCTCAGCCGCGATAGAACGCGTCGTCGGCGTAGGGGTACCACCACGACTGGATCTGCGGCTGGTGGTCGATGATCACCATCTTCGAGCGGCGGAACGCATCCAGGCCCTGGCGGCCCAGCTCGCGGCCCATGCCGGACATCTTCCAGCCGCCGAACGGCAGCGCGTCGTTGTCGATCAGCGGGTTGTTGACCCAGACCATACCGGCTTCCAAGCGGTCGGCGGCCTCCATGGCCTCGGCCAGGTCGGTGGAGAACAGCGAGGCGCCCAGACCGAATGGCGAGTCGTTGGCCAGGCGCACGGCCTCGTCGAAGTCGGCGACGCGGCAGATCGCCGCCACCGGGCCGAAGCACTCCTCGTGGAAGATCTTCATGCGGGCAGTGACCCCGGTGAGGATGGTCGGCTCATAGAACCAGCCGCTTTCCTGTCCCGGCGGAATGCGCCCGCCGCACACCACAGTGGCGCCCTTCTCCACCGCGTCCTCGACCAGGCGCATGACCTTGTCGCGCGCCACCTGGCTGACCAGCGGGCCGATCTCGCTCTGTTCCAGGCCGTGGCCAATACGCAGCTGGCGAGTCTTCTCGGCGAAACGGGCGACAAACTCATCGTGGATCTCGTCGACC
>DASUOY010000573.1:0-5059 GCA_036276395.1 Pseudomonas sp. | reverse complement strand
GCTTTCCAGTAGCCCCGGTCAGCGTTTTCGCGATGCGGTCGCCAGCGAACATCCCCTGCAAGTAGTAGGTGCGATCAACGCCAACCACGCCCTGCTGGCCAAGCGCGCCGGCTTCAAGGCCATCTACCTGTCCGGTGGCGGGGTGGCCGCCGGCTCCCTGGGTCTGCCGGATCTGGGCATCACCGGCCTGGATGACGTGCTCACCGACGTGCGCCGCATCACCGATGTGTGCGACCTGCCGCTCTTGGTGGATGTCGACACCGGCTTCGGCAGCTCGGCGTTCAACGTGGCGCGCACCGTCAAGTCGATGATCAAGTTCGGCGCTGCCGCCATCCATATCGAAGACCAGGTCGGCGCCAAGCGCTGCGGCCATCGTCCCAATAAAGAGATAGTTTCCCAGCAGGAGATGGTCGACCGCATCAAGGCTGCAGTGGATGCCCGCACCGATGACAGCTTCGTGATCATGGCGCGTACCGATGCCCTGGCTGTGGAAGGCCTCAACTCGGCGCTGGACCGCGCCGCAGCCTGCATCGAGGCCGGCGCCGACATGATCTTCCCGGAAGCCATCACCGAACTGGCCATGTACAAGACCTTCGCCGAGCGGGTAAAGGCGCCGATCCTGGCCAATATCACCGAATTCGGCGCCACGCCGCTGTACACCACCGAAGAGCTGGCGGCGGTCGACGTGTCCCTGGTGCTCTACCCGCTGTCGGCCTTCCGCGCCATGAACAAGGCAGCCGAGAACGTCTACACCGCGCTGCGCCGCGATGGCACGCAGAAGAACGTGATCGACACCATGCAGACCCGCATGGAGCTGTACGAGCGCATCAACTACCACGCCTTCGAGCAGCACCTCGACGCGCTATTTGCCGCCAAGAAATAAGCGGCCCACAGGCAGCCGCTAACCGAATAACAGCAGGAGACAGAATAATGAGCGCCGAAACCACCACAGGCTTCAAACCGAAGAAATCCGTAGCCCTGAGCGGCACCGCCGCCGGTAACACCGCCCTGTGCACCGTCGGTCGCACCGGTAACGACCTGCACTACCGTGGCTATGATGTGCTCGACTTCGCCAACCGCTGCGAATTCGAAGAAATTGCCCACCTGCTGGTGCACGGCAAGCTGCCCAATGTGGCCGAACTGGCTGGCTACAAGGCCAAGCTCAAGGCGCTGCGCGGTATCCCGGCGGCGCTCAAGGCGTCCCTGGAACAACTGCCGCCGTCCGCCCACCCGATGGATGTGATGCGCACCGCCGTGTCGGTGCTGGGCTGCGTGTCGCCGGAGAAGGAAGACCACAACCACCCAGGCGCCCGCGATATCGCCGACAAGTTGATGGCTTCGCTGGGTTCCGCGCTGCTGTACTGGTACCACTTCAGCCACAACGGCAAGCGCATCGACGTGGAGACCGACGACGACTCCATCGGTGGTCATTTCCTGCATCTGCTGCATGGCGAAAAGCCGCGTGAGTCCTGGGTACGTGCCATGCACACCTCGCTCAACCTGTACGCCGAGCACGAATTCAACGCCTCCACCTTCACCTCGCGGGTGATCGCCGGCACCGGTTCCGACATGTACTCCTGCATCGCCGGCGCCATTGGCGCCCTGCGCGGCCCGAAACATGGCGGCGCCAACGAGGTGGCCTTCGAGATCCAGAAGCGCTACGACAACCCCAACGAGGCCGAGGCCGATATCCGTGCCCGCGTCGAGAAGAAGGAAGTGGTGATTGGCTTCGGCCACCCGGTGTATACCGTGAGCGATCCGCGCAACAAGGTGATCAAGGAAGTGGCCCGCGAGCTGTCCGCCGAACAGTGCAATATGAAGATGTTCGACATCGCCGAGCGCCTGGAAAGCACCATGTGGGAAATCAAGAAGATGTTCCCCAACCTCGACTGGTTCAGCGCCGTGAGCTACCACATGATGGGCGTGCCCACCGCCATGTTCACCCCCCTGTTCGTCATCGCCCGTACCTCCGGCTGGTCCAGCCATGTGATCGAGCAGCGCATCGACGGCAAGATCATCCGTCCGAGCGCCAACTACACAGGTCCCGAGGACCTCAAGTTCGTGCCGCTCAAGGATCGCAAATAATCATGAACAGCCAGCTGAACACTCAGTACCGCAAGCACCTGCCTGGCACCACGCTGGACTACTTCGACACCCGCGAGGCGGTCGACGCCATCGAGCCCGGCGCCTACGCCAAGCTGCCGTACACCTCCCGCGTGCTGGCCGAGCAGCTGGTGCGCCGCTGCGAACCCGAGGCGCTGGCCGATTCGCTCAAGCAGCTGATCGAGCGCAAGCGCGACCTGGATTTTCCCTGGTACCCGGCTCGTGTGGTCTGCCACGACATCCTCGGCCAGACCGCCCTGGTCGACCTGGCTGGCTTGCGTGATGCCATCGCCGAGAAGGGCGGTGATCCGTCCAAGGTCAACCCGGTGGTGCCGACCCAGCTGATCGTCGACCACTCCCTGGCCGTGGAAGCTCCAGGCTTCGACCCGGACGCCTTCGCCAAGAACCGCGCCATCGAAGACCGTCGCAACGAGGACCGTTTCCACTTTATCGAGTGGACCAAGACCGCGTTCAAGAACGTCGACGTGATCCCGGCCGGTAACGGCATCATGCACCAGATCAACCTGGAGAAAATGAGCCCGGTGATCCAGGCTCGCGGCGGCGTGGCCTTCCCGGACACCTGCGTCGGTACCGACTCGCACACCCCGCACGTCGATGCCTTGGGCGTGATCGCCATCGGCGTCGGCGGCCTGGAGGCCGAAACCGTGATGCTTGGCCTGCCGTCGATGATGCGCCTGCCCGATATTGTCGGCGTCAAGCTGATCGGCAAGCGTCAGCCCGGCATTACCGCCACCGACATCGTCCTGGCCATCACCGAGTTTCTGCGCAAGGAGCGCGTGGTGGGTGCCTATGTCGAGTTCTTCGGCCAAGGTGCCGACAGCCTGTCGATCGGCGACCGCGCGACCATTTCCAACATGTGCCCGGAATACGGCGCCACCGCTTCGATGTTCTACATCGACCAGCAAACCATCGACTACCTCAAGCTGACCGGTCGCGAGCCGGAGCAGGTGGCGCTGGTCGAGAATTACGCCAAGCTCACCGGCCTGTGGGCCGATGCCCTGGTTACTGCCGAGTACGAGCGCGTACTGAACTTTGATCTGTCGACCGTGGTGCGCAACATGGCTGGCCCGTCCAACCCGCACAAGCGCCTGCCTACTTCGGCACTGCAAGAGCGCGGCATTGCTGGCGACGCCATGCTGGCGGCGTCCAAGGTCGAGGAAGCCGAAGGTCTTCTGCCAGATGGCGCGGTGATCATCGCCGCCATCACCAGCTGCACCAATACCTCCAACCCGCGCAACGTGGTGGCCGCCGGTCTGCTGGCGAAGAAGGCCAACGAGCTGGGTCTGCTGCGCAAGCCCTGGGTCAAGACGTCCTTCGCCCCGGGCTCCAAGGTTGCCAAGCTGTATTTGGAGGATGCCGGTCTGCTGTCGGAGCTGGAAAAGCTCGGCTTCGGCATCGTCGGCTATGCCTGCACCACCTGTAACGGCATGTCCGGCGCGCTGGACCCGGTGATCCAGCAGGAAATCATCGACCGCGACCTGTACGCCACAGCCGTACTGTCCGGTAACCGCAACTTCGACGGTCGTATCCACCCCTACGCCAAGCAGGCCTTCCTGGCTTCGCCGCCGCTGGTGGTGGCCTACGCCATCGCCGGTACCGTGCGCTTCGATATCGAGCAGGATGTACTGGGTGTCGACAAGAACGGTAATCCGATCACCCTGAAGGATCTGTGGCCGAGCGACGAGGAAATCGACGCCATCGTTGCTGCCTCGGTGAAGCCGGAGCAGTTCAAGCAGATCTATATCCCGATGTTCGATCTGGGCACTATCGAGGAAGCCGAGAGCCCGCTGTACGACTGGCGCCCGATGTCCACCTATATCCGCCGTCCGCCTTACTGGGAAGGCGCGCTGGCCGGTGAGCGTACCCTCAAGGGCATGCTGCCGCTGGCGATCCTGCCGGACAACATCACCACCGACCACCTGTCGCCGTCCAACGCGATCCAGATGAGCTCGGCCGCCGGTGAATACCTGCACAAGATGGGTTTGCCGGAGGAGGACTTCAACTCCTACGCCACCCACCGCGGCGACCATCTGACGGCGCAACGCGCCACCTTCGCCAACAAAGAACTGGTCAATGAAATGGCCGTGGTCGACGGCCAGGTGAAGAAGGGCTCGCTGGCGCGCGTCGAGCCGGAAGGCAAGGTCATGCGCATGTGGGAAGCGATCGAAACCTACATGAACCGCAAGCAGAATCTGATCATCGTCGCCGGTGCCGACTACGGCCAGGGCAGCTCCCGTGACTGGGCGGCCAAGGGCGTACGCCTGGCCGGCGTGGAGGTGATCGCCGCCGAAGGCTTCGAACGAATCCACCGCACCAACCTGGTGGGCATGGGCGTGCTGCCGGTGGAGTTCAAGCCGGGCACCACCCGTCTGACCCTCGGCCTGGATGGCACCGAGAGCTACGACATCCAGGGCGATGTGTCGCCGCGCTGCGATCTGACCCTGGTGGTCAATCGTCGCAATGGCGACGTGGTCAAAGTGCCGGTGACCTGCCGTCTGGATACCGCTGCCGAAGTCCATGTGTACAAGGCCGGCGGCGTGTTGCAGCGCTTCGCTCAGGATTTCCTGGAAGGCAGTGTGGCTTGAACCTGTAGCGTGGATCACGCTTCACCGATCCACCGTTGCGCTCTGCACGGTGGATGGAAAAAGCGCCATCCACCCTACGCCAGGCGCGTAGTCCGGATGCCTCCGGGCTACCTTTATCTCTCAGCCAGGACGAAATCATGGCTCAGCAACCCCAGATCAAGATTGCCGCCACCTATATGCGTGGCGGCACCAGCAAGGGCGTGTTCTTCCGCCTGCAGGACCTGCCGCCAAGCTGTCAGGTGCCGGGCGCGGCGCGCGACAAGCTGTTTATGCGGGTAATCGGCAGCCCCGACCCTTATGCTGCGCAGATCGACGGCATGGGCGGTGCCACTTCCTCGACCTCCAAGTGC
>DASUOY010000572.1:0-2334 GCA_036276395.1 Pseudomonas sp. | reverse complement strand
TGGATCACCGCCCAGGTTGCGACAAAATAAAAAGGTCATGTTCCGACATCAGGTGGTGCTGCACACCCGATGCCTTGCGGCCCTCCCAGCCTTTGCAGAAAAGGCGGACAGCAGGCGGAACATAACCGCAAAACCAGGCAGCCTGTGGCTGCCCCAGGGAGCAGGCGTGGCCTGCTCCCGCAGAATAAAAAAGAAGCCCCGGGCCGAGCGGAATGCCTGTTCAACCGACCCGAGACTTCTGAGACTAACCTTCGATTTCCACCAGTACGTCGCCCGGGTTGACCCGGTCGCCCTTGGCCACGTGCACCGCCTTCACGGTGCCGGCAATCGGCGCCTGCACTTCGGTTTCCATCTTCATCGCTTCGCTGATCAGCACCGCCTGACCGGCCTTGACCACGTCGCCGACCTTGACCAGAACATCGACGATATTGCCCGGCATGCTGGTGCTGACATCGCCCGGGGCGCTGGCCTGTTTGCGTTTGCCACCGCTACCGGCAACGAAATCGTTGAGCGGCTCGAACACCACTTCTTCCGGCATGCCGTCGATGGACAGGTAGAAGTGGCGCTTGCCGTCGCTCTTCACGCCGACGCCGGTGATGTCGACGCGGTAGCTTTCGCCGTGCACGTCGACCACGAATTCGGTCGGCACGCCTTCACCACCCGCAGGGGCCACGCCGCCTGCTTCCGGAATCGGCAGCAGCACTTCCGGCGTCAGGGTGCCGGCAGCGCGGTCTTCAAGGAACTTGCGCCCAATGTCGGGGAACATGGCGTAGGTCAGCACGTCTTCTTCGGACTTGGCCAGGCTGCCGATTTCCTCGCGCAGTTTGGCCATCTCCGGCTTGATCAGGTCGGCCGGACGTACTTCGATGACTTCTTCGCTGCCAATCGCCTGCTTGCGCAGCTGCTCGTTGACCTTACCCGGTGCCAGGCCGTAGCGGCCTTGCAGATACAACTTCACCTCGTTGGTGATGGTCTTGTAGCGCTCGCCGGCGAGCACGTTGAACACCGCCTGGGTGCCGACAATCTGCGAGGTCGGCGTGACCAGCGGCGGGAAGCCAAGGTCTTCACGCACCCGAGGGATTTCCGCAAACACTTCGTTGATGCGATTCAGCGCGCCCTGTTCTTTCAGCTGGTTGGCCAGGTTGGACATCATCCCGCCCGGCACCTGGTTGACCTGCACGCGGGTATCCACGGCGGTGAACTCGCTTTCGAACTGGTGGTACTTCTTGCGCACGGCGTGGAAGTACAGGCCGATCTCCTGGATCAGCGCCAGGTCCAGGCCGGTGTCGTAGTCGCTGCCCTTGAGCGCCGCGACCATCGACTCGGTACCGGGGTGGCTGGTGCCCCAGGCAAAGCTGGAGATGGCGGTGTCGATATGGTCGGCACCGGCTTCAATCGCCTTGAGCTGGCACATCGAGCCCATGCCGGCGGTGTCGTGGCTGTGGATAAATACCGGCAGGTCGATCTCGGCCTTCAACGCCTGCACCAGCTCGAAGGTCGAATAAGGGGTGAGCAGACCGGCCATGTCCTTGAGGGCGATGGAGTCGATGCCCATGGCCTGCATGGCGCGCGCCTGCTGCACAAAGGCCTCGACTGTGTGCACCGGGCTGGTGGTGTAGGCGATGGTGCCCTGGGCGTGCTTGCCGGCGGCCTTCACCGCCTCGATGGCCACGCGCAGGTTACGCACATCGTTCATCGCATCGAAGATGCGGAACACGTCGATACCGTTGACCGCCGCCTTGGCGACGAAGGCGCGCACCACGTCATCGCTGTAGTGGCGATAGCCAAGCAGGTTCTGCCCGCGCAGGAGCATCTGCAGGCGGGTATTGGGCAGCGCGGCTTTAAGCTTACGCAGGCGCTCCCAGGGGTCTTCCTTGAGGAAGCGCACGCAGGAGTCGAACGTAGCCCCACCCCAGACTTCCAGGGACCAGTAGCCGACTTTGTCGAGCTTGCCGCAGATCGGCAGCATGTCGTCCAGGCGCATGCGCGTGGCAATGATCGACTGGTGGGCATCGCGCAGGATGGTATCGGTGACGGTTATCTTCTTGCTCATGTTCTGATTCCTTCCCCTACAGGCCGGCGTGGGCGGCAATGGCGGTGGCGATGGCGATGGCCAGGTGCGACGGGTTGCGCTTGATCGAGTACTCGGTCAGCTCCGGGTGAGATTCGACGAAACTGGTGTTGAACTGGCCGCTGCGAAACTCCGGGTTACGCAGGATTTCCTGGTAATAGGCGGCGGTGGTTTTCACCCCCTGCACGCGCATGTCATCCAGGGCGCGCAGGCCACGGGCCAGCGCCTCTTCCCAGGTCAGCGCCCAGACCACCAGCTTCAGG
>DASUOY010000571.1:0-5327 GCA_036276395.1 Pseudomonas sp. | reverse complement strand
GGTGATGCCGCCATCCCGGCCCAGCCAGGCCCGGTTATAACCCCCGATAAGGGCCGTGCTGGAATCAATGCTGCCGACGAAGCTGCCGTCGTTGCTGCCCACCGCTACAAAGCCCCGGCCGCCGGAGCCCCAAAAAGGGTTGTTGAGGACGAATTTGCCATTGCTCAGCACCTTGGTACTGGCATCCATGGTGCCGATCATGGCATTGCTGCTATCGAAGGTGCCGATGCTGGCCGTACTGCCGTCGCGCCAGGCCGTATTCCCAGTGGAGTCGTGCCAAATGGTGCTGCGCACGAGATAGTTGCCGCCATCCAGGACGACGATACCGCCATTGCCCACCTGGTCGTCGGCGGTGTCGCCCACCATGGAGTTCGTGGCAGACACGGCCCCGACTGTACTGCCGTTGCCATTGGCCCAGGTCACCGCACCGACGGTGCTGCGGCCATTGATCACATCATTCCAGTGCGAGCTGGTCACCACGTAGTGGCCATTGGTGAGGCCGGTAGACGACAAACCCACATGGTCGTAGGCCGAGCTACCCACCAGGGAGTTGGCGGCGCTGATGGCACCCACGATGCCGCTGTTGCCATTGCCCCAGGTGGCGGCCCCCAATTCGGGATTGAGGCCGTCGCTCCAGTAGGGACTGTTCACCACGTAGTGACCGTTGACGAGCGCCGTGACCCCATGGCTGCCGACCCGGTCGCTGGCGTTGTCGCCCACCAGGGAGTTGTTGGCGTCGATAACCCCGACAACACCGGTATTGCCGTTGCCCCAGGTGACGGCGCCGGCATCGGCAACAGCACCATTGTCCCAATACGGGCTGACGACCACGTAATTGCCGTTGGCCAGGGTCAGTATGCTGCCACCCCCACCCGCACCCTGGGCCACCCGGTCCCCCGCGGTGCTGCCGATCAGGGAATTGCCGGCGCCGATCACACCGGCGGTGGGCCCGGTGCCGCTTAGCCAGGTGGCAGCGCCGGCACTATTGTTCCAGTACTCGCTGGCCACCACCACATTGCCATTGGACAGCTCGACATAACCCGGCTTGTCGCCATAGGGGTGATTGGACACGTAGCCCACTCTGTCCCCCGAGTAGCTGCCCACCAGGGAGTTGCTGGCATCCACCACGCCAGTGGTAGGACCGCTCCCGCTCATCCAGGTGACGGCGCCGGTATCGGTTTGCGGGTCGCTATGCCAGTGCTTGCTGAACACCAGCAGATTGCCATTGCTGAGACTGACGATGCCGCTGTTATGGCTGCTGTCGGTGCCGACGAAATCGTTGGTATGGCTCCCCACCATGGAGTTGGCCGCGCCAATCACCCCCACCGTGGGCGCATCCTGGCTCATCCAGGTGACGGCGCCGGCATCGACGGCGGCGCCGTTGTCCCAGAGACCGCTCCAGGTGACGGCGTTGCCCTGGCTCAGCGCCAGCAGGTTGGTGCCCACATGGTCGCCGGCCGTGCTGCCCACCAGGGAATTGGCGGCGCTCACCACACCCGAGAGGGCCTGGTTGGCATAGCCGAAGGTGACGGCACCGGTACCGAACACGCCGGCGTTTTGCCAATAGGCAGAACCCACCAGGTAATTGCCATTGGCCAGCGTCGCGAGAGTCAAGCCCACCCGGTCGCTGGCGGTACTGCCGGTCAGGGAGTTGGCCGAGGAGACAAAACCCGACAGCCCGGTGGTGCCATTGAACCAGGTCACCGCCCCGACATCGGCCAGCGCGCCGTTGTCCCAGTAAGGGCTGGCCACCGCCACGTTGCTGCCGGCCAGGGCCGCCACGCCGCCGGAGCCGATATTGTCGCCCGCCGCATTGCCGTAGAGCGCCGAGATCAACCCACCGGTCTGACCGTTGTAGAGGAAGGTGGCGCCGGTCTGGGTGTTGCCGAAATAGGCGGTGGGACTGGCCACGACGATATTGCCGTTGTCCAGTTGCACGATGGTGCCGTTGCCATGCTGTGCCCCCGACTGGGGGTTAGGGTCCGCCAGGTCGATGTAGAGCTGGTCGCCTACGGTGTCGGTGATGACGAGGTTGGTGGGGTCAAACAGCACCTCTCCACCCTGGCCGGCATTGACCTGTCCGCCATAGTTGAGGGTGTCCTTACTCGATACCTCGATAAAGCCCCGCTCACCCGTGGCGGCCTGGCCGCGGAAATCGGTGCGTTCATCGGACCAGACCACGATATTGCCGTCCGCGCCCTTGCTGCTGAGGCTGCTGTAGGCATTGACGCTGGTGGTCTGGGCATTGCTCACGTCCGGGTTCGCCCCGTGGGCATCGCCACCGATGCGGATCGAACCACCCGTCGTCGCGCCGTCGGCCTTCACCGTCGCGGCTGCCAGGCTGACCTTCTGGCCGGTGACGGTGATGTCACCCCCGCTCCGCCCGGTAGCGCTCAAATCGCCGGAAATAAACGCCGAATCGCCGCCGTTGACGCGGATAGAGCCGCCCTGAGCCGAGCCGTTGGCGGTGATCTGGCCCTGGGCGGTCTGCAAGGCGACGTCAGTCGCCGCCAGGGTTACCGCACCACCATCGCCGTCGGCATGGATGGACCCGGCCTGAATGATGCCGCCACCGGTCAGGCTGATCTGGCCACCGACCTCGCCGCTGGCGTCCAGGGTGCCGGCATTGACCAGCCTGTCGCCTTCCAGGCGGATAACGCCATTCTGGCTGCTCACCGAGCCGGCTTCGATCACCCCTTGGTTGTTCACCACCGCATTCAACAGGCTGTCGGCCGCCTTAGCCGTGAGGATCACCTGCCCGCCATCGGCCTGGACAAGCTGTTTGTTCTGGGCCAGCGCCTGGAGAGCGCCTTCATTCACCTGCAGGTTGAGCAACTGGTCGCCGGCAAAATCCAGGGTCACCTGATCGCCCGCCGCCAGGGCCACGCTGCCGAGCCTGGCGGCTATCGTCCCCTCGTTACTTACCTGAGCGCCCAGAAGGGCCACATAGCCGCCGTCCCGCGCCGTCAGGCTGCCCTGGTTTACCACGCTGCCGCCGGTGCCGCTGAAGCTGTAGTCGCCTGCGGCGAAATCCTGATCCGACAGATCCAGGGTCGAAGCCACCAGCCCGCCGACATTCACCTGCGCGCCCTGGCCGAAGAGGATGCCGTTGGGGTTGAGCAGGAACACCTGGCCGTTGGCCTGCAAGCTGCCGTAGATGCTCGACGGGTCGCTGCCCAACACCCGGTTCAAGGCGATGGCGCTGCTGTTGGGCTGGACGAAACTGACCTTCTCGCCCTGGGCGATATTGAAACTGTTCCAGTTGATCGCCAGGTTCTGCGACGACTGGGTCACCGTCATGGCGCCATTGGCACTGCTGATGCTGCCCTGGCCCAGGCTCACCTGACCGTCCGTGGGCAGGGCCAGGGCATGCCCGCTGGCTCCGACCAGGAGGGCCGCGAGCAGGGTCTTGGCCTTGGACTGCTTGCCCCGGCCGCGGGCGTATTCGGGGGCAGGCACGTAGGCGCCGTGGGCAGCGTTCCAGATCAGGCGGTAGGCGTGGTTCATGGTGTCGGCCTTGAGAGTCGTTTTCAGAAGTACTTCACGGTCTGCAGCCAGAGGCGTGGGCTGCGATCCTTATCGGCGGTCGGTTCTGCCCCCGTGCGCCAGGCCGTAAAGGCCTGCAGGCTGATGTCCGCCGGCAGCGCCCAGGCCGCCCCCAACCCGGCCCCGGAGAGCGTGCGGCTGTTCTCGCTGGTGCCCGCCACGGGGCTGTGGCTGAGCCGACCGCCGCCCGCGTCGTAAAAGCCGAACAGTTGCCAGGCTGGGGCGGGGGAATAGCGCAGTTCCAGGTTCACCAGCCAGGCATCGTCGCTGGGGGCCTCACCCTGGGGATAGGCCCGCACGCCGTAAGCGCCGCCCAGGCTGAACTTCTCGGAGGAGTCGAGATTCTTGGCCGCGCCCTGGCCGGAGACCCGGCCTCTGAAACTGAACCTGTCGGTAAGCCGTTGCAGGCGGGTGAACTGGAAGGCCAGCTTGGCGTATGTCCCCTGGCTGTCCAGCCCGGCGTCATCGAGGGCGGCGCTGGCCTCATCCAGCTGCAACCTGCCGGCCACCAGGCTGGCGCTGTATTGCGTGGCGCCGCCACCGAGCCAGCCATCCTGCTGGTCGCCACTCAAGCCCAGGCTCCAGACATCCAGGGTCTTGTCGATGACAGTGCCGGTGATTTCAACCTGATCTTCGAGCACCTTGCGCTCGTAGGTCAGCTGGCCGTTGAGCCGGGCCTGGCGGCTGCGCAACAAAGGCTGCAGGACATAGGCGGAGGCGATGCTGGCATTGCCATGGGCGTTCAGCGCCTCGAAATCTTCGCCCAGCTCGTAGCGCATCTGCGACCAGGCCAGGCCGACCTGGGTGGCGTAGGCACCCACCGGCAACTGGTAGGCGAGGCGCCCGTAATTCATGCCGGCGCCGGAAGTCAGGCCGCGCAGGCTTAACGTATCGCCAAGACCGGCGGGGCTGTTGATGGCGAGGTTGGCGCCGAGGCGCTCGCTGCCGGTGTAGCTGTTGTCGAAGTTATCGCCTTCCAGGCTGCCGGCCAGCCGAGGGCCGGCGCCCAGGGAGATATCCAGATCTGTGAGGCCGACGGAGGCGCCAGGCTTGAGGGTAGAACGGACCTCAACACCGGGCAGATCGTTGAGCAGCAGCAGAGTCCGCTCCAGGGGTTCGGCCTGTACCGCCGCGCCTGGCTGCAGCTCGCTCAACTGGCGCTGCGCCGTGGCATCGCCGAGGAGCGAGCGGTTGTGCATTTCTACCTTGCCCAGGCGCCCTTCGAGGACGGCGATGGTCAACAGCCCATCCTTGATGTCCTGGGCCGGCAGATAGGCGCGGGCGAGCAGATAGCCGTGATCGCGGAAATGCCGGGTAATGCGCTCGGCCAAGCCCTGCAGTTCTGCCAGGCTCCACTCGCGGCCCGTGCTGTCCGCGAGCAGCTCCAGCAGTTGCGCCTCGCTGAACACCTGGGCGCCGGTAATCCGGAACGCTCTGACGAACACCTTGACGTCGCCAGGCAGCGCCATCGCCGGGCGCGCCGGTGCCGTCTCGGGCAGTACGTCGCTGGCGCGGCCGCCCAGGATGATGCCGAGCGTCACCCACACCACGAAATCGTCAAAGTCGACGACCGTCATGGGGGCCGGGCCGCCCCAGGGCGCCTCTGCGCGGATGATCGCGCGTGCGTAAAGCCACCCGAGCAGAATGCCTAGGATGTAGGCGAGCGCGTACCAGCGTATGGCGAACGGTCCGATCTGAACCAGGATCGGATCGAAATTCGGGAACGGAATCGCGAGAAACGGCATGCGGCTGGCCCGATACGGTCGGCCGGACTTGGCGTG
>DASUOY010000570.1:0-18222 GCA_036276395.1 Pseudomonas sp. | reverse complement strand
GTGAACATGCGCCCTCCGGTTTCTCACTGAAGATGATGCGAAACAGCATGGACGAACTCCTGTTTGGGTCAGAAACAGGGCAATGCCGATCGATAGGGATTTCGCGGACGCGCACGCGGCGCCCGAGGAGGGAATCCCGCTCTCTCTTTATCCGGACTCTAACCGTCGGCCCCGGAATCACACCGGGTCTGCTGACCTTGCCGGACTGCATACACAGCCGCGTCAAGCGCTCGCGGGCTAGGCACTAGAGGCCATTACCGCCGGTGGGGAATTACACCCCGCCCTGAGAACGTTACGACCACCGAGATGGCCGAGACGCGTTTTACCACAGATTGCCGTCGCCCCGCATCGGCAAACGACGGCCTGAATGGTTTGCCATCTCTAATGACTAGTCATCTGTAATGGGGTGCCATCTCTAAATGGTGCGCTATCTGTAATGGCGCGCCATTACAGATAGCCATCCATCAAACAGCTGGTTGCGGCACCGCGATAATTCGCCAGTCATCACCGACCGCGCGCATTTCGACAATTTTCAGCGCCGGGGCCTCGGCCATGCGCGCCAATGGCAGATCGAGCAGCGGCCGCGCGCTGGAGCCGAGCAGCTTGGGCGCGACAAACAGCTGGTATTCATCGACCAGGCCCTGGCGGGCGAAGGCCCCGGCCAGGCGCGGCCCGGCTTCCACCAGCACCTCATTGGCGCCGCGCGCCGCCAGTTCGGTCAGCAGCTTGCGCAGATCGACATGGCCATTGCTGCTAGGCACGGCCAGCAACTCGTGGCCATCGTCCAGATAACGGTCGCGGGCGGAGGCCGCCGCGCAGGTCGCCACCATGGCCGGGCCGGCCTGGAAGAACGGCACGTTCAGCGGCACGCGCAAGCGCCCATCGACCAGCACCCGCAGCGGCGAGCGAATAATCGCCAGGGCGGTGAGCTCGGCACCCAGGCCCAGCTCTTCGGGGCGCACGGTCAGCCGCGCATCGTCGGCCAGTACCGTATCGGCGCCGGTCAGCACCACGCTGGAACGGGCGCGCAGGCGCTGCACCGCGGCGCGCGCGGCCGGGCCGGTAATCCATTGGCTCTCGCCGCTGGCCATGGCGGTGCGCCCGTCCAGGCTCATGGCCAGCTTGACCCGCACAAACGGCAGGCCCTGCTCCATACGCTTGATAAAACCGGCGTTGAGCGCCCGCGCCTCGACCTCAAGCACCCCGCAATGCACCTCGATGCCAGCCTGCCGCAGGCGCTGCAAGCCATTGCCGGCGACTTGCGGATTGGGGTCCTGCATGGCCGCGACTACCCGCGCCAACCCGGCATTGATCAAGGCATCGGCGCAGGGCGGGGTGCGACCGTGATGGCTGCAGGGCTCCAGGGTGACATAGGCGGTCGCGCCGCGGGCCTTGTCGCCGGCCTGGCGCAGCGCATGCACCTCGGCGTGGGGTTCGCCGGCGCGGGCATGCCAGCCTTCGCCGACAATCCGTCCGCCCTGCACTATCACGCAACCGACACGGGGATTGGGGTGGGTGGAGTACAGGCCTTTGCGGGCCAGCTCCAGGGCGCGGGCCATAAAGCCGTGATCGGGCGTATTCATCAGCCCTGGGGCTCCCGGGACAACCGCTCGATTTCCTCGCGGAACTCGTTGAGGTCCTGAAAGCGCTTGTATACCGAGGCGAAGCGGATATAGGCCACTTCATCGAGTTTCTGCAATTCGGTCATAACCAGTTCGCCCAGCACCAGCGACTTGATCTCGCGCTCGCCGGTGGCGCGCAGCTTGTGCTTGATATGGGCGATGGCCGCTTCCAGGCGCTCGATGCTCACCGGACGCTTCTCCAGGGCGCGCTGCATGCCGGCGCGCAGCTTGTCTTCATCGAAGGGCTGGCGGCTGCCGTCCTGCTTGATCAGGCGCGGCATCACCAGCTCGGCGGTTTCGAAGGTGGTGAAGCGCTCCCCGCAGGCCAGGCACTCGCGCCGGCGACGCACCTGTTCGCCCTCGGCGACCAGGCGCGAGTCGATAACCTTGGTGTCATTGGCGGCGCAAAAAGGACAGTGCATAAATAGAGCTAGCCTTAGAACGAAGGTGGCCATGGTAGCGCATCCCGCAGGCAAGACAAGCCGCGGACTTTGCGCTATACAGGCGCCCATTCAACGCAGCGGAGCTGATGACCTTGAGAGTTGCCCATATACCCTTTCGACCGCTGATTCTGCTTGGCCTGATCACCCTGTTGACGGCCTGCGCCAGTGACAACCCGGCTCCAACGCTGCCAACCACCCCAGCGCCCAGTCAGACGCCAATGCAAACAGCGCCACTGCCAGCCTATCAGCGCGAACTGAGCGGCAGCCTGCTCGGCGTGCCGGCTGCCGCGGATGTCGAACTGGCCCTGCTCGCGGTGGACCCGCGCGGCCGGCCCCAGGCGCTGCTGGGCAATATCCAGCTGCGCGGCAACGGCGGCGCACTGCCCTTTCGCCTGCCCTTCAACCCCGACACCTTCAACCAGCACCCACGCATCGAACTGCACGGCCGCGCCCACCAGGCTGGCCGGCTGATCCTGCGCCTGCCGCCGCAACCCATTCGTCGCGCCGAAACCCAGGCCCTTGGCAGCCTGCACCTGGTGCCCGCGCCATGACGCCGCCGGCCGCCCTGCAAGCCGCGCTCAGTGAATTGCTCGGGGATGCCCAGCTTAGCGCGGCCACCCTGCCCGGCACGGCACTCAAGCTGTGGCTGATCGATGCAGACAATATGGACCGCGCCTTTAGCCCCGAAGAAACCCGGCGCATTCTCGAAGAGCCGCCCTACTGGTGCTTCTGCTGGGCCAGCGGCCTGGTGCTGGCACGCTGGCTGGCCGAACACCCGCAGTGGGTGCGCGGCAAGCGGGTACTGGATTTCGGTGCAGGCTCGGGCGTGGCGGCGATTGCCGCGGCCAAGGCCGGCGCATCGGAAGTGGTGGCCTGCGACCTCGATCCGCTGGCCATCGAAGCCTGCCGGGCGAACGCGGAGCTGAATGGCGTCGGGTTGAGTTACTCGGCGGATTTCTTCGCCGAGGCCGACCGCTTCGACCTGATCATCGTTGCCGATGTGCTCTACGACCGCGCCAACCTGCCACTGCTCGACCAGTTCCTCAGTCGCGGCCGCGAGGCGCTGGTGGCCGATTCGCGGGTGCGCGACTTCCAGCATCCGCTGTACCAACGCCTGGGCATACTGGAAGCCTGCACCTGGCCGGATCTGGCCGAGCCGGCGGAGTTTCGCCATGTCAGCCTGTATCACGCCGAACGCGCCTGAATCACAGACTTGCATCCGCCACGCCGCGCCCATATTTATAGCCCATCCCAACTTGCGCCCAGCCGAGACCGACCATGAGCGACACCCCTTATATTTTTGATATCGCAGGCAGCGCCAGCTTCGAACAGCTGGTGATCGAGAACTCCTTCCACAAGCCGGTGCTGGTGGATTTCTGGGCCGAGTGGTGCGCACCGTGCAAGGCGCTGATGCCGCTGCTGGCGAAGATCACCGAAGAGTTTCGCGGCGAGCTGCTGCTGGCCAAGGTCAACTGCGATATCGAGCAGGACATAGTCGCCCGCTTCGGCATCCGCAGCCTGCCCACCGTGGTGCTGTTCAAGAATGGCCAGCCGGTGGACGGCTTTGCCGGCGCGCAGCCCGAATCGGCGATCCGCGAGATGCTCAAACCCCATGTCGCCGAGCCCGCACCGGCTGCCGCCGATCCGCTGGAGGCGGCCCAGGCGCTATTCAGCGAGGGACGCTTTGCCGATGCCGAAGCCGTGCTCAAGCTGCTGCTGGCGGAAAACAACGAACACGCCGCGGCGCTGATCCTCTACGCCCGCTGCCTGGCCGAGCGCGGCGAGCTGGGCGAAGCCGAAGCGGTGCAGGGGGCGGTAAAGGGTGATGAACATAAACAGGCCCTGGCCGGCGCCCGGGCGCAGCTGACCTTTCTGCGCCAGGCAGGCGAGCTGCCTGATGTCGCCAGCCTGAAAACCCGCCTGGCACAAAACGCCGAGGATGATGAAGCGAGCTACCAGCTGGCCATCCAGCAACTGGCACGCCAGCACTACGAGCCGGCGCTTGAGGCCCTGCTCAGGCTGTTTATCCGCAACCGCAGCTACGCCGATGGCCTGCCGCACAAGACCCTGCTGCAGGTCTTCGATCTGCTGGGCAACGACCACCCACTGGTCACCGCCTACCGGCGCAAGCTGTACCAGGCGATTTACTGATCGCAGTAACCGTCGATGGGTAACCCCCATCGACGCGGTTTAGCCCACCCAGTGGTAGATCGGCGCATCCGCGCCCGTCTCCATCCGCACCTGGGCGCAATGGCGCAGGCGCACCAGCAGGCGCTTGCCTGCAGCCTCACCACCCGCCAGCCCCGCTAGTTGCCCGAGCAACTGCGGCCCCTCGATCTGTCCGGCCTGACGCAGCAGCTCCAGGGTGGTCTGCCACAGCGCATCGCTGGCCACTGGCGCGGCCGCCGCTGCCGGCGCAGGAGCCGCCTCAGGAGCGATGTGCTGCGCCAATTGCGCCCAGTCCTGCGCATCCAGCTCGACCGTCAGGTCCACCGGCCACGCGCCAATCTGTCCACGAATTCGCACCATATGCCTGCCCTCAACTGATCGGCCGCCATGCTCCCACGTCCGCGGCGGGCCGCCAAGGAAGGCTGGCCATGACCCGCACAAAGTTGTTATAACATAACTATCACTTATTCAAGACCGGAGACCTCCATGCGCCGCCTGCTAGTTGCCCTGCCATTCGCCCTGCTGCCCCTTGCCACCAGCGCTGCCGAACACGGCCACGACGACCATCAGCACGAACACGCCGAACACGGCAGCCTGGACGCCCATGAGCACGGCGCAGCGCAACTCAATGCGGTGCTCGACGGCAAGGTGCTGGAACTGCAACTGGAAAGCCCCGCCAGCAACCTGCTGGGCTTCGAACACGCCGCCAACAGCGACGCCGATAAA
The DNA here is from genome assembly GCA_036276395.1 of Pseudomonas sp. Taxonomy (GTDB): domain Bacteria; phylum Pseudomonadota; class Gammaproteobacteria; order Pseudomonadales; family Pseudomonadaceae; genus Aquipseudomonas. The sequence goes on along the minus strand of DASUOY010000570.1, from coordinate 13,262 downwards.
GCCAAGGTCGCCGCCGCCCGCAGCCAGCTGGAACAACCGCTGGCGCTGTTCGGCCTGAGCGCAGGCGAGTGCAGCGTGCGCGAAGCGGAGCTGGAAAGCCCACTGTTTGAAGATGATAAACACCAGCACGAAGAGCATCACGAGCACGATAAAGGCAGCGAGCACAGCGAGATCCATGCGCATTACCAGCTCGACTGCCAGAAGCCCGATGCTTTGCAGCAACTCGACCTGGGCGAACTGTTTAAGCGCTTCCCCGCCACCCTGAAAATTCAGGTACAACTGATCGGCCCGAATGGCCAGCAGGGCCTGGAGCTGACACCCGCGCAGCCGACCCTGAGTTTCTGATTTGCCGATTTAACCTAGGGTGGATGAGGCTTCACCCATCCACCATTTAGTTTTGTGGTGGATGAAAAGAGCGTCATCCACCCTACGCGCCAAACGAGTTCCCCCATGAGTTCAGCCCTGATCCAACTGTCCAACCTCGGCTTTGCCTGGCCCGGCCAGGCCGAGCTGCTGGATATTGCCGAGTTCAGCCTGCAGCGCGGCGAAAGCCTGTTTCTCAAAGGCCCCAGCGGCAGCGGCAAGACCACCCTGCTGGGCCTGCTCGGCGGCGTGCACAAGCCCGACCGCGGCAGCATCCAGCTGCTCGATCAGGACCTGAGCACGCTCTCGGCCGGCGCCCGCGACCGTTTCCGCGTCGACCACACCGGTTATATCTTCCAGCAGTTCAATCTGCTGCCGTTTCTCTCGGTGCGCGAGAACGTCGAGCTGCCCTGCCACTTCTCCAAGTTGCGCGCCAAGCGGGCCAGCCAGCGCCACGGCAGTATCGACAATGCCGCCGCCACCCTGCTCGCCCACCTCGGTTTGCAGCAGCCCGATTTGCTGGAGCGCCGTGCCGGCGAGCTGTCGATCGGCCAGCAGCAACGCGTGGCGGCAGCCCGGGCGCTGATCGGCCAGCCGGAGCTGGTAATTGCCGACGAACCGACCTCGGCCCTGGACTTTGACGCCCGCGAAGCCTTTCTCCAGCTGCTGTTCGCCGAATGCCGCGAGGCCGGCTCCAGCCTGCTGTTTGTCAGCCACGACCAGAGCCTGGCGCGGCTGTTCGACCGCAGCCTGTCGCTGGCTGATTTAAACAAAGCCACTCGCCTGACGGAGATTTAGGATGTATCTACTGCGCCTGGCCCTGGCCAGCCTGGGCAACCGCCGCTTTACCGCGCTGCTGACGGTGTTCGCCATCGCCCTCTCTGTCTGCTTGTTGCTCGCGGTCGAACGGGTGCGCAACGAGGCCCGCACCAGCTTCGCCAACACCATCAGCGGCACCGACCTGATAGTCGGCGCACGCTCGGGCAGCGTAAACCTGCTGCTGTATTCGGTGTTCCGTATCGGCAACGCCACCAACAATATCCGCTGGGACAGCTTCGAGCACTTCGCCAATCACCGTCAGGTCAAATGGGCCATCCCGATTTCGTTGGGCGATTCGCACCGCGGCTACCGGGTGATGGGCACCAGCACCGCCTACTTCCAGCACCTGCGCTATGGCCGCGGGCAGAGCCTGCAACTGAGCGCCGGCCGCGCCTTTGCCGATGACCCGTTCGAGGTGGTGCTGGGCGCGGAAGTGGCCCAGGCGCTTAACTACCAGCTCGATCAGGAACTGGTGCTGGCCCATGGCGTGGCCAGCATCAGCCTGGTCAAACATGACGACAAGCCGTTCAAGGTAGTGGGCATTCTGACGCGCACCGGTACCCCGGTGGATCGCACCCTGCATATTTCCCTGGCCGGCATGCAGGCCCTGCATATCGACTGGCAGAACGGCATGCCGGCCCGCGGCGCGGCCAAGGTCTCGGCCGCCCAGGCGCGCCAACTGGACCTGCAACCGCAAGCCATCACCGCGGTCATGCTGGGGCTCACTAGCAAGATAGCCACCTTCAGCCTGCAACGGGAGATCAACGAATTTCGCGGCGAACCGCTGCTGGCAATTCTCCCCGGCGTCGCCCTGCAGGAGCTATGGAGCCTGATGGGCACGGCCGAGAAGGCGCTGTTCGTGGTCTCGCTGTTTGTCGTGCTGACCGGGCTGATCGGCATGCTTACGGCAATCCTCACCAGCCTCAACGAACGCCGCCGGGAAATGGCGATTCTGCGCTCGGTGGGCGCGCGGCCCTGGCATATCGCCAGCCTGCTGATCGTCGAGGCCTTTGCCCTGGCCCTGGCCGGCGTGCTGCTCGGCCTGCTGTTGCTGTACCTGGGCATCGCCGGTTCACAGGGCTACGTGCAGGCGAATTACGGCCTGTACCTGCCGCTCAATCCACCGACCGGCTATGAGTGGACGCTGCTCGGCGCTATCCTGAGCGCCGCCCTGTTGATGGGCTGCGTGCCCGCCTGGCGGGCGTATCGGCAATCCCTGGCCGATGGTCTATCGATCCGCTTATGAGGCTCCAGCATGTATCGCTCCCTGCTTGCCACCCTGCTATTCGCCCTGGCCCTGCCGTTAGCGGCCGCCGAGGTGCGCGAGCTGACCTGGGCGGAAATGGTTCCACCCGACGCGCCGCCACAGGTCACTGAGCCGGCAGCCATCCATGACCTGTCGCAACTGGCCGATGCCCTGGCCGCCGAAAGCGCCCCGGCCGCCACCCAGCAATCGCCGGCCGCGCCGGTGGTCGAGGCGCTGGATGGCCAGACGGTGAAATTGCCGGGCTATATAGTGCCGCTGGATGTCACCGAGGAAGGCCGGGTGGTCGAGTTTCTCCTGGTGCCCTTCTTCGGCGCCTGCATCCATGTGCCGCCACCGCCCTCCAACCAGATTGTGCATGTCACCAGCGAACTGGGCGTGCTGATGGATGCGCTGTATCAGCCGTTCTGGGTCGAGGGCCCGCTCAAGGTCGAGCAGACCAGCAGCGAATTGGCCGAAGCCGGCTACCAGATGCAGGCCGAGAAGATCTACGCCTACGAACTGCCGGATAGCTAACGGCTTCGCCCCCTAGGGTTAACCGTGGCAGGTTTCAGCCGGCGCTGGCCAGGCGTTTGTCGCGCTCATAATCCAGCTCACCCTGCGCCCACTCACGCCAGGCGCGCACCTTGCCATGCGCGGCCCCGGCGCGCTCGGCCCGAGCCAGGGCATCCAAGCCGGCCCGCCAACGCTGCTGCTCCAGCTCCAACTGGGCCAGGCTGAGCCAATGCGCGGCGCTGCCCGAGCGCCCGGCCAGCTCCCGGAAAATCGCCGCCGCCTGGCCCCGTTCGCGGGCCTGCCACCAGAGCTGGCCCAGGCGTTCTTCGCGGGCGGCGGTGCGTGGCAGCAAGCCCTGCTCAAGCATGCCGGCAAGCAACTTGGCGCCCTGCCAGGGCTGCTCGGCGGTGCCCGCCAATAGCGCCAGGTTGTCCAGCTCGCTCGCACTGAAGCGCAGGCCCTTGTCGTACGCCGCGCGCAAGGTGGCCAGGGCTCGGTCATGCTGGCCGCCGAGTTGCTGCAAGGCCGCCAGTTGCCGCCAACCCTGGGCGTTATTCGGCTGACGCACGAGCAACTGGCGCTGCCAACGCTCGGCCGCCGGGTAGCGCTTAAGGTCGGCGTTTATCGCCACCAGAAACTGCAACCAGCTATCGGCCGCCTGCGGGTTGGCCTGCATATAGCGCTCGGCCATGGGCAGCGCCTTGCTCGCCTGGCCAAGGCCCTGATAGGCCTGCACCAGCATCTGCAACACCTCTTCATCGGCGCGGCCCTGGGCCGGCGCGAGCAGGGCCACGACCCGGGCATAACGCCGCTCGGCCAGGTGCAGACGCGCCAGATTGAGCTCCTCGGCGGCATGCAGTTCGGCATCCAGCCTGCCGCTTGCCAGGACTTTCTCCAGCCACTCGACGGCCTTGGCATTATGCCCCTCGGCCCAGGCCAGGTAGCCGCGGCTGCGCCACAACAGCGCCTCCTCCAGGCTGCCAGGGCGGCCAGCGACGCCGTCCAGCGCCCGCCGCGCCGCGCCATAGTCGCCTTGCTGCTGGGCGCTGTGCGCGGCATTCAGGGCACGGAACACGCCAGGCTCGACACGCTGTTCGGCGGCCTGCACGGCAGCCGCGCCGCACAAGACCAGTAGCAATACGAGACGATACATCTCAACTATCTCCTTGCAGGCGGAAGTACAGGGTTTTCACCGCTTCACGGGCCACTGCCAGGCCGCCCTCGGTGCGCGGCGCAAAACGCCAGCGTACGGCGGCGCGGCGCGCCTCGCGCTCGAACACATTGCGCGGAGTGGCGTCGAGCACCCGCAGGTTTTCCACGCGACCGCCAGTGTTGATGGTGAAGGCCAGCTTGACGTGACCTTCGATGCCACGCTGCAAGGCATAGCGCGGGTATTCCGGGCTGATATCGTTAAGCGGCATCACTTCACTTTCCGGCCCGCCCGGCTGGCCACCGGCATCGCTGGGGGCCGGTGCGCTGGGCGCTGTAGCGCCTGCAGCCAGGCCGCTGAGGCTCGGGGTCGGCACACTGGCGACAGCCAACCCGGCACTCAGGTTCGGCAGCGGCAGATCCAGCGCCGGCAGGTTGGCGCTCGGCGCCGCGGCCATGGGTGTCGGAGGCGTCGGCGCCTGCGCCGTTTGCGCTTGCGGCGGCTGTGGCGCCTGCTGGCGAGTGCGCGTGGCGGCGCTGCTCGCCTGGGCATCCAGGCGCACGAAATTGGCCACTGTTAGCGGCTCGGTGTTGGGCTGACTGCTGGGCGGCGCGACCATATAGAGCATCAGGCCAAACAGCAGCAGGGCCATCAGGGAACCGCCGAGAAACGCCAGGGCCAGGCGCATCAGAGTGTCCCCGCGCTCGCCGCCAGGGCCACGTCGTGCACCCCGGCCAGGCGCGCCTGATCCATCACCTGCACCACCAGACCGGTGCGCGCGTCCTGGTCGGCCTGCACCACCACCGCGCCATCCGGCTGGTCGACGCGCATGCGCTCGACATGGGCGCGCACGCTGCGCACGTCGACGACTTTCTTGTCCATCCACACCTGGCCATCGGCGGTGATGGCGATCAGGATATTGCCCTTGTCCTGCGGACTGGCGGTTTGCGCCTGGGGGCGCTGCACTTCGACGCCGGCTTCCTTGATAAAGGAGCTGGTGACGATAAAGAAGATCAGCATGATAAAGACCACGTCGAGCATCGGCGTGAGGTCGATACCGGTGTCTTCGTCTTGCTGGTGGTGACGGCGCATTCGCATAGTTTGCAGTCTCAGTCGTGTCGCAGCTGGTCGGCCAGCCGCTCGAGGGCCCGGCGCGCATCGCGTTCGAGGCGCGCCAGGCTGAACAATCCACTAATGGCCAGCACCATCCCGGCCATGGTCGGCAGGGTCGCCTGCCACACGCCGGCGGCCATGCCGCGCGGGTTACCGGAGCCGCTCCAAGCCAGCACGTCAAACACCGCGACCATGCCGCAGACGGTGCCGAGCAGCCCCAGCAGCGGGTACAGGGCCACCAGGGCCTTGCTCAGGTGCAGTGGACCGAGCAGCTGTTGTCGCGCCTGCGCCAGCCAGGCACTGCGCACCGCGCGCTGCCAGCTGCCGCGCTCATCGGCCAGCACCAGCCGCCAGGCCTTGCGCCGTTCGCGGCCCCACTGCGGGAAGACTCGCCGCACATACCAGAAGCGTTCGAACATCAGGGTCCAGAACAGCACGCAGAGGCCACCCAGCGCCCACATCACCACCCCGCCCGCGCTCATAAAGTCGAGCAGGGCATGGCTGCTGTCGACCAGGCGCAGCCACAGCGTCAGGCCATCAGTCACGACGCGGCGCTCCGGACAGATGCAGGGCGATCAACCCAGCGCTCTGCTGCTCGAGCAACTGGATCAGGCTCTTGCTGCGGCTGCTTACCAGGCTGTGCAGGAACAGCAGCGGAATGGCCACCACCAGCCCCTGCACTGTGGTCACCAGCGCCTGCGAGATACCGTCGGCCATCAGCCGCGAATCGCCGCCACCACCCTGGGTGATGGCCTGGAAGGTGACGATCATGCCGGTCACGGTACCGAGCAGGCCGAGCAGCGGCGCCACGGCGCTAAGCAGCTTGAGCAGGCCCTGGCCTTTTTCCAGTGGCGGGGTTTCCTGCAGGATCGCCTCGTCGAGCTTCAGCTCCAGGGTTTCCAGATCCGCCAGCTGCGGCTTGGCCCCCAGTACGCCGATCACCCGACCCAGCGGGTTGTCGGCACGCGGTGCACTCAGATCATGCATCTGCGCACTCACGCTGCGGCCCACGCGGGTCAGGTAGAGCATGCGCCAGGCCGCCAGCAACAGCCCCAGGGCGCCGAGCGTGACTATCACCCAACCAACCAGGCCGCCTTGCTGCAGGCGGTCCCACAACCCGGGCTGACGCTGCAGCTGAGCCAGCAAGGTGCCGCGGCTCGGGTCCACTGGCAGGCTGGCGACCGCCGCGCTGCTATCCAGAAAGTCCGCGACCTGGCCCAAGCCGGAAGGCTGGCGCGGCGGCGCCAGCAGCTCGCCGGCATCGGCGTCATAACGTAGAAACGCATCGGCGCCATAAGCGGAGAACGCACCGACCCGCAGTACATCCTGCGACTCGCGTGTACCGTCGGCCGCCACCACCGGCAATTGCAGTTGCTCGACCCGGCCGCTGGCGGTCAGGTCTTCCAGCAGCAGCATCCAGTAGCCATCGAGGTCGGCTGCCGAGGGCAGCGTGCGGCTTTCGGCCAGCGCCTTGAGCCGCGCCAGGCGCTCGGGGTACTGGGCATTGAGCAGGCTGTCCTGCCATTGCCCGGCCACATCCCCGGCACTCTCGCGCACCACGCCGAACAGCTCGCCGAGATGACCGGCGCGCTGGCCGAGCAGTTTCTCCTGGGCGGCCAGCTCGGCCTCCTGGCGATCGAACTCGGCCTTTAGCCGCGCGGCTTCGGCCTGCTGAATATTCAGCGCATTACGGGCGCTGGCCAGCAGCTGTGCACGCTCGCCGCGCTCGGCGATAAAGGCCTGCTCGCGGCTTTGCATGGCGCTGACTTCGGCGGCGCGCTCGCTGCGAATGCGTTGCAACAGTTGCTCCGGGCTCAAGGGCTCGGCGGCAGCGGCCAGAGCGGGCAGCAAGGCCAGGCTCAGGGCGAAAATACGACGGCTCATGGCTGGGCCTCCAACACCTGGGTTTTCACGGGCAGTTCAAGCAAGGCCGGGGCCTGCTCCTGGCGGGCGATGGCGATGGCCTGGCGCAACGGGCGCCGGGCACTGCCGTCGAGGGTTTGCCAGCTGCGGCTGGACACATCCCACCAACCGCTCTCATGGCCATCCAGGGTCTGGTAATACAGCATCACCCGGCCCAGGCGGAGAAACTCGACACTGCGCGAGCCCTCTGCCGCGGGCAACTCGCCACGCCAGGCCTCCAGGGTGCGGCCGTAATCGCTTTCCACCTGATAGGCCTCAAGGATGCGCCGGTACTTTTCCGCCAGGCTGACATCCGCGCGCGGCAGCAGATCCTGCAACTGGACCAGGCGATCACTGCGCTCATCCGGCAGGAACGGCAGATCCGCCTCGATAAATTCGCCGAGCACCTCGACCATGCGCCGCATCTGCGGCGTCACCACCTCCTGGGTGCGTTCGATGCCCGCGAGCTGCTGCTGATAACCGGCCAGCTCCTTGCGCTGCGCGGCCACCAGCTCACGCAACTGGACGTTGTAGCCTTGCAAGGCCTCGGCCTGCTGCAGGGCGTTGCGGTACTCGCTGAGCATTTCCCGGCTGGCATCATCGAGTTGCTCGATGCGCGCTTGCGAAGCCTTGGCTTCTGCGGCCAGACGCTGGCTCTCATCCAGCGCCGCGTCCAGAGAGGTCGCCGCCAGTGGCGTGCTGGCCAGAACCAGCGCCGCCGCCAGGGCGCGCGTCGATATGAGGGGCATAGGGGATTCCTTGCTATAAATGCGGATTCTTAACAGGAAGCATTATCAACTGCATTTACAGCATTCAGCAATACAAGCGTGAAAATACCGCAGCGCAACCGCCAGGCCGCCCCTGCGACCCGCCGTCGCAGGGGCGGCCCGCGCCCCGCACGGCAGCGCGGCCGGCTGGAAAACCCGCCAACGCCGCATACCGATAGCCAGCTAATTTATTGAGCTGGATCAAAAGCTCCCCAGCCAGGCTCCCTAAGATCACGCCCAACCACTACGAACCAATGCTTTACGGGAGTTCAGCATGCGCAAATCTCTTTTCACCGCCTCCTTACTGGCCCTGGCCATTGCCGCGCCTGTGGCCCAGGCCTATCAGGCCGGCGATATCATTGTGCGCGCCGGGGCCATTACCGTTGACCCGCACGAAAGCAGCGGCGACATCTGGGTTGGCGCCCTGAACACCGACGTGGCTGGCACCAAGGCCACCCTGGATAGCGACACCCAGCTGGGGCTGAATTTCGCCTATATGCTGACCAGCAACCTGGGCCTCGAACTGCTGGCCGCCACTCCCTTCAGCCATGACGTAGGCGTCAAGGGCATGCCAGGCGGCTTTGCCGGCCTGAACGGCAAACTGGGCGAGCTCAAGCACCTGCCGCCGACCCTGAGCCTGGTGTACTACCCGCTGGATGCCAACTCGGCCTTCCAGCCCTATGTCGGCGCGGGCATCAACTACACCTGGTTCTTCGACACCAAGCTCAGCAGCGCAGCCGAAGACAAAGGCTTTAGCGGCCTGGACATGAAAGATTCCTGGGGCCTGGCGGCGCAGGTGGGCATGGACTACATGCTGACCGACAACATCATGCTCAACGCCCAGGTGCGCTATATCGATATCGAAACCACCGGCACCACCAACATCCTCGGTGACAAGGTCAAGGTCGATGTGGACGTCGATCCCTTCGTCTATATGGTTGGCCTGGGTTACAAGTTCTAAGCCTGACCGCGAGGGACGACCACCCATAAAAAAGCCGGCTCTCGCAGCCGGCTTTTTCATGTCGCCCTATTTAACCCTGCAACAAGCATCGCAGGCCTTCCGCCAGGGGCGTTGGCGTGGGCAGTCGATAAGCCGCCCGCAGGTGCTCGATCGCCGCCCGCGAATGGCGGATATCGCCGGCGCGCGGCGCCTGGTAGGTCACCTCGGGCAACCCGCCGCATAGATCGCCGATCGCCGCCAGCAACTGGTTCAGGCTCACCGCCTGGCTCCAGCCGACATTTACCGCCCCCTCCACCACCTGCGGCGCGGTCAGCGCCTGCACCAGCAGTTGCACCAGATCGGCGATATAGAAGAAATCGCGGGTCTGCTCGCCATCGCCGAACACGCTGATCGGCAAGCCCTGCTGGGCCCGCTGGGTAAAGATGCTGATCACCCCGGAGTACGGCGAGGACGGATCCTGGCGCGGCCCGAAGATATTGAAGAAGCGAAAGATCGCGGGCGTAAGGCCATGCTGGCGGCGATAGAAATCCAGGTAGTGCTCGCTGGCCAGCTTGTCCGCGGCATAGGGCGTCAGCGGGGCCTTGGGTGTATCTTCAGCGATCGCCTGGCCTTCGCCATTATTGCCGTAGACCGCCGCGCTGGAAGCGAACAGCACACGCTTGACGCCATGCAGGCGCATGGCCTCGCAGACATTCAGGGTGCCGACAAAATTGCTCTGGTGAGTGGCCACCGGGTCATCCACCGAAGCCTGCACCGAGGCCACGGCGGCCAGATGAGCCACCGCACTGCAACCGACCACCGCCCGGGCCACCAGCGCGGCGTCCGCCACATCACCCTGGATAAACTGCAGGCGCGGGTTATCCAGCGGCAGGTTGGCCAGCTTGCCCATCGACAGGTTGTCCAGCACCCGCACCCCATGGCCCTGAGCCAGCAGCGCATCGACCAGGTGGGAGCCGATAAAGCCGGCGCCGCCGGTAACCAGGACTTCAGACATGACGGTAATAACGGTCCAATAGGCTCGGCAAGCCCGAGCGCCAGGCGCGCGGCTTGATGCCGAAGGTGTGCAGGATTTTCTTGCAGGAAAGCACCGCGTGTTGCGGCTCCTCGGCGACATCCGGGCGCGCGGCGTGGGCCTGCGCGGCGATCTCTTCCAGCAGGTTGCTGCGGAAGTTGCGCGCCTCGCTCAGCACCGCCTGGCCCAAGGCCAGCGAGGTAGTGGCCTCGTGCCCGCCATAGTGGTAGGTGCCCCAGAGCGGCACCTGGCAGTCGAGCTGCTTGAGCACGGCGAGTATGACCCGCGCGGCATCGTCGACCGGCGTTGGATTGCCGCGCCGATCATCGGCCAGCTGCAACGGCTCGTCACGCTCGGCGCGGCTTAGAAAGCGCCCGAGCAGGCCGTCCGCACTGTCATCCAGCAGCCAGCCGAAACGCAGCAGCACATGCCGCGGGCAGCTGGCCCGCACCCGCTGCTCCAGCCGCCACAGCGCCTGACCGCGAATGCCCAGGGGCGCTGGTTCTTCCTTCTCGCTATAGGCGGTAGCCCGCACGCCATCGAATACGCGATAGCTGGAAGGCTGCAGCAGGCGGATCTGGTGATGCTGGCAGAGTTCGGCAAGACGCTCGACTGCCCGCTCCTGAGCGATAAAGCGCGCCTCGCTAACCTCTTCGGCCTGGAACCAGTCGAAGTAGTAGGCAAGGTTGATCAGGGCATCGGGGCGGGTGTCGTCGAGCAGCTGAGTCAGGCTGGCAGGATCCCAGCCCGACTCCGGCGGGCGCGGCGCGAGAAAGCCGATGTCCTCCTCGGCGCCGAGGCGGATCAACGCCTGTCCCAGCGCGTTACCGCCTCCCAGCAGCATCAGCCGCATACGCATGATAGAGCGCTGACTCAGGCGATCAGAACGGGATATCGTCGTCGAAGCTGTCGAAGTCCGGCGCCGGCTGAGCCGATTGCTGCGGAGCCGGACGCGGAGCGGCTTGCTGCTGCTCGCGCTGCGGCGCGGGGCGCTGCTGACGCGGGGCGGAATCGCCACCGGCGTTGTCCGGACGCCCCCCCAGCAGCTGCATGGTGCCCTGCATGTCGACGATGATTTCGGTGGTGTAACGCTTGATGCCGTCCTTTTCCCACTCGCGGGTCTGCAGCTTGCCCTCGATATACACCTGCGAACCCTTGCGCAGGTACTCGCCGGCAATCTCGGCAACCTTGCCGAACAGCGACACACGGTGCCACTCGGTCTTCTCGACCTTCTGCCCGGTCTGCTTGTCGGTCCACTGCTCGCTGGTGGCCAGGCTCAGGTTGGTGACCGCGTTGCCGCTCGGCAGGTAGCGGGTTTCCGGGTCCTGTCCGCAGGTGCCGACCAGAATGACTTTGTTAACCCCACGGGCCATAACGTTCTCCTAAGCTTTCAGCAGGTCACTGGCGCCGAATTGATCAGGCGCTCAAGGGACATGCGGTCCAATTGTTGGGTATCCACTTTGATATAGATGGCGGCTTCTTCAACCACCACCACGGCATCCGCCACTCCGGGCACTGCCTGTAAACGCTCGGCCAGCCCGACTTCTTGCAAGGCCGCAACGGAAAGCGGCAAACGCAGGCTGGTGACATAAGGCGGTTCGCGCATAGTAACAGCAAAGACCAGCCAAAAAAGAGCCAGCAGGGCACAGCCCGCAAAGACTCCCGACAGGCTGTAGTGCTGGTACAGCCAGCCGCCGAGAATGCCGCCGATGGCCGCGCCGAGGAACTGGCTGGTGGAGTACACGCCCATCGCCGTGCCCTTGCCGCCGGCTGGGGCCACCTTGCTGATCAGCGAGGGCAACGAGGCCTCCAGCAGGTTGAACGCGGTAAAGAACACCACAGTGCCGAGTACCAGGGCACGCAGGCTGGTGCCAAACCACCAGAAGAACAGCTCGCACAGCAGCAGAACCGTGACCGCGCCGAGCAGCATATGCTTCATCCGGCGTTTCTTTTCGCCATAGATAATAAACGGCACCATGCCGAAGAAGCCCACCAGCAGTGCGGTCAGGTAGACCCACCAGTGTTCTTCCTTAGCCAGACCGCCCTGCTCCACCAGCGCCAGGGGCAAGGCGATAAAGCTGGCCATCAGGATGGCGTGCAGCACCAGGATGCCGAAGTCCAGACGCAGCAGGTCGGGGTGCCTGAGGGTCGGCAGCAGCGCCTGCTTGTTCACCCCGGACTCGCGATGCTGCAACGGCCCGGCCGAACTCGGCACCATGCCCGCCACAATCACTATGCCCAGCAGCGCCATGGCCGCAGTGGCGAGAAACAGGCCGGACAGGCCGAAGGCACGGGTCAGCAGCGGGCCGACCACCATGGCCACGGCAAACGACAGACCGATGCTCATGCCGATCATGGCCATGGCCTTGGTGCGGTGCTGCTCGCGGGTCAAATCCGACAGCAGCGCCATCACCGCCGCCGAGATAGCCCCGGCGCCCTGCAGAATGCGCCCGGCAATCACCCCATAGATCGAGTCGGCATTGGCCGCCAACAGACTGCCCGCGGCGAAGATCAGCAAGCCGACATAGATCACCGGGCGGCGGCCGATACGGTCGCTGAGCATGCCAAAGGGGATTTGCAGAAACGCCTGGGTCAGGCCGTAAGCACCGATGGCCAGGCCGATCAAGGCCGGCGTGCTGTCCTGCAGCTCCATGCCATAGGTCGCCAATACCGGCAAAACCATAAACATACCGAGCATACGGAAGGCGAACACCAGCGCCAGGCCGCCTGCCGCGCGGGTTTCACTGCCGCTCATGCGCTCGTTGTGCGGATCGTGCATGGAAAACGCCCTGTGAAAATAGGCGGCGATTCTAGCAGCCTCAGTGGTTACGGCACAGCAGTGACGCTTTGCCGCGCCTGGCCTACGGCCCGTATACTCGGTGGTTTTCCGCCCGCCACGGGAGGCCGCTGTTTGTGGACAAGATTCTGATCCGGGGTGCTCGCACCCATAACCTGAAAAACATCGACCTGACCCTGCCGCGTGACAAGCTGATCGTGATCACCGGCCTGTCCGGTTCCGGCAAGTCATCCCTGGCCTTCGACACCCTCTACGCCGAGGGTCAGCGCCGCTACGTCGAGTCGCTGTCGGCCTACGCCCGGCAGTTTCTGTCGATGATGGAAAAGCCCGATGTCGACACCATCGAAGGCCTGTCACCGGCGATCTCCATCGAGCAGAAATCCACCTCGCACAACCCGCGCTCCACCGTCGGCACCATCACCGAGATCTACGACTACCTGCGCCTGCTCTACGCCCGCGCTGGTATTCCACGTTGCCCGGACCACGACCTGCCGTTGGAAGCGCAAACTGTCAGTCAGATGGTCGACCAGGTACTGGCCCTGCCCGAAGGCAGCAAGCTGATGCTACTGGCCCCGGTGATTCGCGAACGCAAGGGCGAGCATCTGGCGATCTTCGACGA
>DASUOY010000569.1:0-9460 GCA_036276395.1 Pseudomonas sp. | reverse complement strand
CCGGCGCTCGGTGCCCACGGCGCTCCAGGGCAGCAGGTGCTGAATATGTTCCATGGCGTTCCCTTAGTTCTTGCGCGGGGCCAGGTGGGCCAGCCAGCGACCTTCGGCCAGCTTGAACAGGCGCACCAGGAGAAAAGTCAGCACCAGGTAGAACAGGCCGGCGGTGATAAAGGCCTCGAAGGGCATGTAAAACCGCGAACTGACGGTGCGCGCCGCGCCGGTGATATCGATCAGGGTGACGATCGAGGCCAGCGAGGTGGTGTGCAGCATCATGATCACTTCGTTGCTGTACTGCGGCAGCGCCCGGCGCAGGGCCGACGGCAGCAGGATGCGGTGGTACAGCTTGACGCGCGACATGCCCATGGCCCTGGCCGCCTCGATCTCGCCATAGGGCGTGGCCTTAAGGCTGCCGGCGAGGATCTCGGCCGAGTAGGCGCTGGTGTTGATGGCAAACGCCAGGCAGGCGCAAAAGGTCGCGCTGGAGAAATACGGCCACAGCACGCTGTCACGCACCGCCTCGAACTGCGCCAGGCCGTAATAGATCAGGAACAATTGCACCAGCATCGGCGTGCCGCGGATCACATAGGTGTAGAGCCAGGCCGGGCCGTTGAGCCATGGCGTGCGCGAGACGCGCAGCAGCGCCAATGGAATGGCCAGCGCCAGGCCCAGCGCGAGGGCAATCAGCAGCAGTTTGAAGGTCACCAGCACGCCGCCAGCGTAGAGCGGCAGGCTGTCGGCAATCAGCTTGAAGTCGAGCACGGAAGCTTCCTCAGAAATCGGCCAGGCGGGTGCCCACGGAGTAGCGTTTTTCCAGCAGGCGCAGGGCCAGCAGGGACACAGTGGTGAGCAGCAGATACAGCGCGGCAACCGTCAGGAAAAAGGTGAAGGGTTCGCGGGTGGCGTCGGCGGCGTTCTTGGCCTTGAACATCATGTCCTGCAGGCCCACCACGGAAATCAGCGCGGTGGCCTTGGTCAGCACCAGCCAGTTGTTGGTAAAACCAGGGATGGCGAAGCGAATCATCTGTGGCAGCAGAATCCGCCAGAACACCTGCGCACCCGTCATGCCGTACGCCGCACCCGCTTCGGCCTGCCCCTTGGGGATGGCCATAAAGGCCCCGCGAAAGGTTTCCGAGAGGTAGGCACCGAAGATAAAGCCCATGGTGCAGACCCCGGCGATAAAGGGGTTGATGTCGATGTACTGAGAGTGGCCGAGCAGCGGTGCCACGCGGTTGATCAGGTCCTGGCCGCCGTAGAAGATCAGCAGGATCAGCACCAGATCAGGAATGCCGCGAATGATCGTGGCGTAGCCTTCGCCGAGCAGCGCCAGCCACTTGACCGGCGACAGGCGAAACGCCGCGCCCAATAAGCCAAGGGCACTCGCCAGGGTTATGGAAGTCAGGGCCAGGCTCAGGGTAAGCCAGGCGCCTTGCAGAATGGTTGGGCCGTAGCCGTGGAGCATGATGGGGTTCCTCACGCAGAGGCCGGGTGGCCTGCGCTACAACGAGAAAAGGTGCCTCGCGGTGAGGCACCCGGCGTTAGCGGTACTTACTGGCCGTAGATGTCGAACTCGAAGTACTTGGCCTGCACGTCCTGGTATTTGCCGTTGGCGCGGATCGCGTCGATGGCGGCGCTGATGCGTGCGGCGTTTTCGCTGTCGCCTTTACGCACCGCGATGCCGGCACCCTTGCCGAAGTATTTCGGGTCGTTGAAGTCCGGGCCGACCAGGGCGAAACCCTTGCCTGCTGGGGTTTTGATAAAGCCTTCATCGATGTTGATGATGTCCGCCAGGGTGGCGTCCAGGCGGCCGGAAGCCAGGTCAAGGAAGGCTTCGTTCTGCGAGGCGTAGCGCACCACTTCAATACCGGCGGCTTCGAACTGGTCCGAGGCAAAGCGATCGTAGGTGGAAGCGCGCTGCACACCGACTTTCTTGCCTTTAAGGTCGACCAGCGGGTCCTTGATTTCGCTACCGGCCTTCATCGCCAGCTTGCCGGGGGTGTGGTAGTACTTTTTGCTGAAATCCACCGATTTCAGGCGGTCTTCGGTGATCGACATGGACGACAGCACGGCGTCGACCTTGCGAACTTTCAGCGACGGAATCAGGCCGTCGAATTCCTGCTCGACCCACTCACATTTGACCTTCATCTCCGCGCACAGGGCGTTGCCGATGTCGTAGTCGAAGCCGCTGATTTTGCCTTCCGGGGTTTTGAAGGCGAAGGGCGGGTAGGCCGCTTCGATGCCGATGCGCAGGCTGTCCTGGCTGGCGAAGGTGAAGCTGCTGGCGGCGCTGAGCGCCAGAGCGCCGAGAAGTACGATCTTGTTCATCTTATTGACTCCTTGATGGGGCGAGTTGGGTGTCTGAGCACAGGGCCAATGGCCCTGTGCTCAGCGGGTGTTGCCTCGCCGAGTGGCGAGATTTTCAGCGCTGGCCTTGTGGGCTTGCATGCTGTTGGGCCGGGTGAGGTGTGCCCGATCCTGAGACGGTGTCGGCATATTGATGACATGTTTATTTTCATAAATCTACAAGTTAGAAATATTTCTATCATTTTGCTGTTCCTGAATATCGCGGTTAAACCGCTCTAGTGCGCTTGTTTTAAGCCAAAAGCAGATTTTTTCAGGCGACGAAAGGCGGTGTCAGGCCTGCGCAAGGTGCTTGAAGATGAATTCTTGCTGGTATATAAAATTTCACAAAGCGTGATTGTGAAAATTTAAATTCACACTCGGAAGCCCAGGATTGGCGAGGCGTTTTGCCTGCTGCAGGAGGCGCTGACGGGACCGGAATACCGGCTCGCACGAATTCTCATAACAAGAGCAATAAGAATGAAAAAGCAGCTGAACCAACGCGTGGCGGTGGCCGCCCTGATCCTTTCCTGTGCCAGCTCGGCCGCCCTGGCCGACGGCAACTTGCTGGCCGTGGGCGGCATGCTGCGCGCCAGCAACTCGCCGGTGTACGCCAAGTTCATCGAGCTGGCGGGCGGGCAGAAAGAGGCGCGCATCGTCATCATGCCCACCGCCAGCGGCAGCCAGAGTTCGAGCAAGCGTTTTATGGGCGAGCTGGTGGCGCTGGGCATCCCGGCCGAGCGCATCAGCATCGTCGGTATCGACAAGAGCAACTATCAGACAACCATGAACGATGCCGCGGTGATCAAGCCGCTGCGCGAGGCCAGCGCCGTGTGGTTTGTCGGTGGCGACCAGGCGCGTATCGCCCGCGCGCTGTTCAATGCCGATGGCAGCCCGTCGCTGCTGATGCAGGAAGTGCGCAAGGTCTATGACAAGGGCGGCGTGGTCGCCGGCACCAGCGCCGGGGCCAGCATTCTTGGTGCGCAGATGCCCACCGCCTACGGCGTGGTTATGGATACCCTGGACTTTGGCATGGCCAGCAAGGCCGATCAGCGCGGCGCCGCGGTGCTCAAAGGTGCTGGGCTGTTCAACGCCGGGATCATCGATCAGCACCTCGACCAGATCGAGGAAACCAGCACCGGCCGCGCCGCGCGCATGGCCGCCTACCTGGCCGGGCAACCGGCGAGCAAGGGCTTTGGTCTGGATACCAACACCGCCATGTGGGTAAACCCCGAGGGCCAGGTGCAGGTGCTGGGTGATGGCTACCTGACCGTGATGGATGCCAGCCAGGCGAAGAAAAGCTTCGGCGTTTATGGCACCCAGTTGAGCAACGTGCGCCTGGCCATGCTTGGCCATGGCGACCGTTATGACCTGGCCAGCGGCAAGGTGCAGCCGGCTGAAGGCAAGGCCGCCATCGAGGCCGGCAACGAATACCTGGTGGGCAACCAGCTGATCACCGATCTGTCGGCCGTTTCGGCGATTGGCCGCGCGGTGCTCTACGGCCTGGCGGACAACACCGCGATGCGCCAGGTCGGCCTGATGACCCGCTACAACCCGCTTAACGGCTACCACTATGGCTACCGTTTCGAGTTCAGCAAAACCGCCGATTTCAGCGCCCACAGCCAGTTCTACGATGCGCTGACCAACTACAGCGTCAAGGGTGTGCGCCTGGATATTCGCCCGGTCAACGCCAACCTCGGCGACCCGGCGAGCAGCGCGCCTAAAGATGCCGGCAAGGGCGCGGCGGGCGATGCGATTCGCGCCGTGAGCTTCCGTGGCCTGATGACCCTCAATGGGCAGAACGCCTTCGAGCCGCAACGGCCGATTACCCGTCTGGAGCTGGCCAACGCCCTGCAGATGACCCTGGCCGCCGAGCCCAAGCTGGATGCCCTGCCCAAACTGGCCGATATCGCCGCCGAAGACCCCATGCGCGATCAGCTCAATGTGGTGCTTTCCAATGGCTGGATGAGCAGCGCTGATGCCTTCGCCGGCAATCAGCCGGTCACCCGCAAGGAATGGGCACTGGCCTGCAAGGCCCTGGTGGAGCGCTATCAGGGCATTAGCCTGGCGAAAAGCGCCGCGCTGACGGATCTCGGCGGCGTCGATAAAGCCTTTGCCGAGGCCGCCAGCCTGACGGTGGGCGAGGGCTGGTTGCAGGCCGAGCAGGGCCGCTTCAACCCGGATGCCCCGGTGACCCGAGCCGAAGTGGCGCAGGCCCTGGCCAAGGCCAGTGGTTTGCTCAAGCTCTGAGCTAAACCGCCACGCGCCGCGCTTAGCCGCGGCGCCCCAATCACCGATGAAGACCGTGAGTCCCTGTATGCAACTGAGCAGGTTGGAATCCTTCGCCCTGGAAAAGCTGCTGCAGCCGCAGAGCAACCACGCCTTAGCCCGCGCGCAGCCGGCGTTGCGGGTGCTTGAACGGGTGCAAACCACGGCCGGGTTCTACTCGATTATCCAGCTGCCGACAGGCATCGCGGCGTTGCCGCAGAACCACGAGCTGGAGTGGCCGTTCAAGCTCAAACGATTGAAAGCAAAAGGCTATTTCGTCTGCTGGGCCGAGTCGGCAACGACCCTGTGCCTGGAGGCGGTGATCAGCAAGGGCGTGTGTCCGCCCGAGCTGTCGCTGGAGCAATTCGCCTAGCGCCAGTGCTGGAAGGAGTGCGTCGCTGCCCGGCGACGGAATTTCCCCGTGTTCCCATAAAAAACCAATGGAGTAAGCCATGAACGTTGTAAAACTGAGCCTGATCGCCCTGGCAGTCGCCGCGGCCAGCTCGCAACTGGCAGTAGCCGGCGAGCAGCAGGAGTCCAAGGGCTTTATCGAAGACAGCACCCTGAACCTGCTCAACCGCAATTTCTGGATGCACCGCGATTACCGCAACTCCGCGCGCAATATCCGCGACGAATGGGCCCACGGTATCCAGGCGCATTATGTGTCCGGCTTTACCCAGGGCACCGTCGGCTTCGGTGTCGATGCCCATGGTTATGGCGGTATCAAGCTCGATGGCGGGCGTGGTAGCGTGGGTAACGGCATCATGCCGGTGGACGGCGATGGCCGTATCGAAGACAACACCGGCGAGCTGGGCGGTGCGGTGAAGCTGCGGGTGTCCTCCACTGTGCTGAAGTTCGGTGAGCAGCGTCCCACCGCACCGGTCTTCGCCACTGGCGACTCGCGCCTCCTGCCGGAAACCGCCACCGGTTTCCAGCTGTCGAGCAGCGAGTTCGATGCGGTGTCCTTCGAGGCTGGCCATTTCACCGCGATCAACCGCCGCAACTCGAGCAACTCCGATGGTGCACTGACCAGCGAATACGCTGAAGTCGAGGCGCGCAGCGTCGACTTCCTCGGCGCCACCTACAACGTCACCGATAACCTCAGCCTGATGGCCTACGGCAGCGAAGCCGAAGACATCTGGCGGCAGTACTTCGCCAACGTCTACTACACCATCCCCCTGGCCGATGAGCAGTCGCTGAACTTCGACCTGGTGGCCTACAAGACCGATGACCAGGGCGATGCCCTGGCCGGTGAGCTGGATACCCTGACCTACTCGCTGAAAGCGGCCTACAGCTTCGGCGCGCACAAGCTCAGCCTGGCGTACCAGAAGGTCAATGGCGACGAGTTCTTCGACTACATCGGCGGTGACTCGATCTGGCTGGCCAACTCCGTGCAGTACTCCGACTTCAACGCCCCGAACGAGCGCTCCTACCAGGTGCGTTACGACCTCAACATGGCGACCTTCGGCGTGCCGGGCCTGAGCTTTATGGCGCGCTACATCAAGGGTGATGACATCGACGGCACCAAGGCTGATGCAAATGGCGCCTTCGCTGGTTGGGCGGGGGATGACGAGAAACATTGGGAGCGCGACCTGGAGGCCAAGTACGTGATTCAGGAGGGCACGGCCAAGGATCTGTCGTTCCGCCTGCGTCAGGCCACCCACCGCTCCACCGCCTTTGATAGCGATCTCGATGAAGTGCGCCTGATCGTCGAGTACCCGCTGAGCCTGCTGTAACGGCACACCCGGGCGCTGTTGGTTGCAGCGCCCGGGTGGTTTTTTTCAAGGTCAGCTCCCATTGCTCCTTTGGCCTTAAGGCACCGCGTGCGGTGCCTGTTTTCTCGGCCGCGACCTGGCCTGTACCCGCCTACATGTGCCGATAACGGCTCTTGCACGGAGCAACTCAATGTTCGCAGTACGTCTATTTCTGGTGACCTTGCTGCTGCTTGGCAGCGCCGAGGCACAACCCCTGCGCGTCGCGATGGAGGGGCAGTTTCCGCCCTTCGAGCAAGTCGATGCGGCAGGTCAATTACAGGGTTTCAACGTCGACATCGCCAAGGCCCTGTGCCAAGCCATGGCGGCGGATTGTCAGCTGGTCAGGTTTGCCTGGGACGATTTGATTCCGGCACTCGATGAGCAGCGGGCGGATCTGGTGCTGGCGTCCATGTCGATCACCGCGCAGCGTCAGCAGCTGGTGGATTTCACCGCGAAATACGCGCAGACCCCGGCCTTCTTCTTCGCCCGCAAGGGCCTGATCAATGAGGTGATCGTCACCCCGCGGCGCATCCTCGGCAAACGTGTCGGCGTGCAGCGCGATACCACCTACGACCGTTTCCTTACCGACAAATACCAGCGGCACACCCAGGTGCTGCGCTTCGACTCCGCTGACGGCATGTACCAGGCCCTGGCTGAGGGGCGCGTCGACCTGGTGCTGGATGACGCGGTGTCCGGTTACTTCGGCTTCCTCGATACGGCCCAAGGCCAGGGTTTCGAGCAGGTCGGCAACAAGGTGGTGGCTCCCAAACACTTTGGCAAAGGCCAGGGCATCGCCGTGCGCAAGGGCAATCAGGAGCTGCGTGAGCGCCTGGATAAGGCGCTGGTGAGCATCCTCAGCAACGGTGTCTACAAGCGCATCGAGAAGCAGTACTTCAAGCAATTCTCAGTTTATTGATCGCAGGCCAATCGCCGCAGCCCAGGCGCAATCAGGGGTTGCCTGCCGTCGTTGTCGTTTTGCAACAACCACAACAACAAGTGCCAGTGGGCACCTCTCGGAGAACCCAGATGATCAGATCCTTACTGCGGTGCAGTGCTTTGCTGCTCGCCCTCTTACCCGTTACAGGTTACAGCGCCGGCCCGCTGATACTGATTGGCGGCGGACTCAAGGATGACAACGCGGCGATCTACCAGCGCCTGATTCAACTGGCCGGCGGTAGTGGCCAGGCCCGTATCGGCGTGATTACCGCCGCCTCCGTGCCGGAAAGCGCCGACCCCGACGCTGGCACCGCCGATGCCAGTAACTCCAGGGTCAACGGCGAGTTCTACGCCGAACTGCTGGAAGTTTATGGCGCGGCCGATGCGCAGTGGATTCCGATCGACCTCGACCAGATCAGCAACAACAGCAATCCCCAGGTAATCGCGCAAATCAACAGCATGACCGGCTTCTTCTTCGGTGGCGGCGACCAGTCGCGCCTGACCCAGACCCTGCAAACCGCCACCCGCGCCGACAGCCCGGCACTGGCGGCGATCCGCGCGCGGCACGATGCGGGCGCGGTACTGGCGGGCACCAGTGCGGGTACCGCAATCATGGTGCAGGGGCCGATGGTCACCGGTGGCGAAAGCTACGAAGCGCTACGCTATGGCGTCTATACCACCCCGGGCGGTGACGACCTGTCCTATGACATGCAGGGCGGTTTCGGCTTCTTCAATTACGGCTTGCTCGACACCCACTTCAGCGAGCGCGGTCGCCAGGGCCGGATCGTGCGCCTGGCCGACTACACCCAGGTACCATTCGCCTTCGGCGTGGATGAAAACACCGCCTTGCTGGTGCAGAACAACCCGACCCTGGCTCAGGTGGAAATGGAAGTCGTCGGTGAAAACGGCGTGTTTATCTTCGACCTGCGCAACAAGGAACGCGGCACCGGCAGCAGCTACGCGCTGTATGACGTGCTGGGCAGCTACCTGACCGCCGGCGATCGTTATCGCCCCGCCACCGGCCAGTTTGTTATCGCCACTGGCAAGACCAGCCTGCGTGGTCGTGAGGCTTACAGCAGCGCCATGACCGCCACCGGCGACATCTTCAGCAGCCCGAACAACAGCACCACGGCTGGCCGGCGCAAACCGCGCGAGTTCGTCAAGGTCAGCGCCGACCTGTTCAACAGCCGCGTGACCAGCACTGTGGGCCGAACCTATGAGACCAACCCGCGCTTTCGCGTCGATCTGCTCAAAAGCACCCAGTTCGACAGCCATGGCTACCAGGGCACAGTCGGTGGCAAGAACATGAGCTCGTACTTGCGCCTGTTGATGGATTTTCGCCCTAACTGAGTGTTTTCGGCCTGAACCGAAGCGATGTGTTTCGCTCGGTATCGGGCCGACCGCGTCCCTTCGTAACCGCCCGTTGTTGGCCAGCAGTTTCCGCCCATCGGAGTGGGGTAGGGCTGGCCGGGTCGACGCAGGGGAACCTTTGCCGTACACTCGCGTCTTAGCTACAGATGTAAAAGTTTTGGGGCCGATTAGGATTCGACGCCGGTAGCGAAGCTCTAGGTGCATGCCGACTTGGTAACAGAAGTCGTAAATCCACTGTTGCAACTTTCTATAGTTGCCAATGACGAAAACTACGAGGGCTACGCTCTCGCTGCGTAAGCGGCGCGACTAGTCCTTCTGGTAGCCTCGGCTCCAGCGATCACTAGGGGATGCCTGTAAACCTGAAGTGATTGTCATGCAGAACAGGATCGCCGCGTAGTACGTTGTGGACGAAGTGGCTAAAACTTACACAACTCGTCCAAAGCACCCTGCCCGTCGGGCGGCTGCGGATTAACTCAATAGACACGGCTAAGCATGTAGTACCGAAAGTGGAGAACTGGCGGACGGGGGTTCAAATCCCCCCGGCTCCACCAAATGCAAGTTTCCACATGTTCCCACATGACCGGAAACACCCCTGAAAAGCCCGCCCTGTGCGGGCTTTCTTGTTTCTGTATGCTCCCGTGCGTCCCCCTATAGCATTGCTTGCCGTGTATGCCTTTGTGTATGCTTCTGGATAAGTTGAACCAGAGGCATACAGAAGATGAAGCGCAGCGAGATCAAGCGCCGCCCATTGGCTGACACCGTACTCGCTACCCTTGAGCCCGAGAGCTCCGTGT
>DASUOY010000568.1:0-2887 GCA_036276395.1 Pseudomonas sp. | reverse complement strand
GGTCGATTATTTCCTCCCGCATTACAGCTCGGAGTTCTTCCGCGAGCGTCTGGCCGTGGGCCTGGCCAATGCGGGCTTGCCGATTGCGCAGGAACGCTGGTTTACCAATTTGACCCGCAAGGGCAATACCGGCGCGGCGTCGATCTTTATCATGCTCGAAGAGCTGTTCAATTCAGGCCGCCTGCGCAGCGGCCAGCGCCTGCTCTGCTATGTGCCGGAAAGCGGGCGTTTCTCCAGCGCCTTTATGCAGCTGACAGTGGTGGGCCAGGATGGTGATAACGCATGAAGCTCGATGAAGTTCCCCAGGACCACAGCTCCACCTACGGCGGCCATAGCAAGCTGGTCTATGCGGTGGATGCCAGTGGCCATTATCAGGGCGCGCAGAGCGATGGCTGGGAGCCGGAAGCCTTCGCCACCCAGCTGGCCGTGGCCGAACTGCAGGAGCAGGAAGCCGAGGCAGAAGCGGGCTGGCAGCGCGGCGAGCTGTCACCGCTGAAATGCCTGATGTATCGCTACCGCCTGGATGAACCGGCGCTCGCGCAGATCACCGGGCTGTGGCAATGGCGGATTCGCCGGCACTTTCGCCCGGCTATTTATAAGAAGCTGTCGGCGGCCATTCTGGCCCGTTACGCCGAGGCCTTCGGCCTGCCTGTCGCACAATTGATCGCCTACCAGAAGGATGCGGCATGAGCAGTTTCCAGCAGCCCTTTCAGCATCAGCAGAGCGCCCACTGCTAAAGCGGGGTGTTGGCCAGTCTGCTGACCCACGCCGGCCTGCCGATGAGCGAGCCCATGGCCTTCGGTCTGGCCTCGGGCCTGGCCTTTGCCTACCTGCCGATCGTCAAGCTCAGTGGCATGCCGCTGATTGCCTACCGCATGCCGCCCAAGCACCTGATCAAGACCCTGAGCAAGCGCCTCGGCGCGCGTCTGTATACGCGCACGTTTGGCGATCCGGAGCAGGGCCGCCGTGAGCTGGACGCCGCGCTGGACAGCGGCCGCCTGGCCGGTTTGCAGAGTTCGGTGTTCTGGCTGCCGTATTTCCCGCCGGAGATGCGCTTTCACTTCAATGCGCACAACCTCTTGGCCTACGGCCGCGAAGGCAATGACTACCTGATCAGCGATCCGGTGTTCGAAGAGCCGGTGCGCTGCGCCGCCGAGGACCTGCAGAAGGCCCGCTTCGCCAAGGGCGCGCTGGCCGCCAAGGGCCTGATGTACTGGCTCGACGAGGTGCCGCTGGAGCAGGACTGGAACCGACTGATCCGCCAGAGCGTGCTATCCACCACGCGCATCCTCGACGGCATGCCGCTGCCCTGGATCGGCATTCGCGGCATCCAGCATCTGGCGGGGCGGATCGAAAAACTCGACCCGGCCCAGGCCAAGTACAACCGCCTGTACCTGACCCATATAGTGCGCATGCAGGAAGAGATCGGCACCGGTGGTGCGGGGTTTCGCTTTATGTACGCCAGCTTTCTGCAGGAGGCCGGCGAGAAACTCGGCGATAACAACCTGCGGGAAGCCTCGGCGCAACTGACGGCCATCGGCGATCACTGGCGCCAGTTCGCCTCGGCCTGCGTACGCGCCAGCCGCAACAAGGGCGAGGCGCCGAACTTCGCCCCCATCGCCGAGAGCCTGCGGGCTATTGCCCTGCAGGAACGCGGCCTGATGCAGGAACTGGCGGCCTGGAGCAAGCGCAAGGGCTGAACATCTGTGGGGGCAAGGCAGCGCCATGCCCCCGCATCACCTTAGCGTTGCGCGGTGCCGCGTACCGGCGCCCCGCCCGCCACATAGTAGGGCGCGGTGCTGCGTGGCAGGGGCGTGCGGCCGCGGATTTTGTCGGCGATCTTCTCGGCCATCATGATGGTCGGCGCATTGAGGTTGCCGGTGGTGATCAGCGGCATGATCGATGCGTCGATCACGCGCAGGCCCTGCATGCCATGCACGCGGCCCTGGCCATCGACCACCGCCATGTCGTCCTCACCCATCTTGCACGAGCAGGAGGGGTGGAAGGCGGTTTCCGCGTGCTCGCGGATAAAGGCATCCAGCTCGGCGTCGCTCTGCACCTCTTTGCCCGGGCTGAGTTCGCGGCCACGGAAGGGGTCGAGGGCCGACTGCGCCATGATCTCGCGGGTGATGCGGATGCCGTCGCGGAACTCCTGCCAGTCTTGCTCGCTGCTCATATAGTTGAACAGGATGCTCGGGTGTTGGCGCGGGTCCTTGGATTTCACCTGGATGCGCCCGCGGCTCGGTGAGCGCATGGAACCCATATGGGCCTGGAAGCCGTGCTCCTTTACCGCGTTGCTGCCGTTGTAGTTAATCGCCACCGGCAGGAAGTGGTACTGGATATTCGGCCACTCGAACTCGGCGCGGGTGCGGATAAAACCGCCGGCCTCGAACTGGTTGCTGGCGCCCAAACCGGTGCCGGTAAACAGCCACTGCGCGCCGATGGCCGGCTGGTTCCACCATTGCAGCGCCGGGTAGAGCGACACCGGCTCCTTGCAGGCGTATTGCAGATACAGCTCCAGGTGGTCCTGCAGGTTCTGCCCGACACCGGGCAGGTCATGCACCACCGGGATATCCAGGTCACGCAGCAGCGCTGCCGGGCCGACCCCGGAGCGTTGCAGGATCTGCGGCGAGGCGATGGCGCCGGAGCACAGCAGCACTTCGCGGCGGGCGTTGACTATGGTCGGGGTATCGCTGTCGCCATGCAGATAGGCCACGCCGACGGCGCGTTTGCCACTGAACAGGATGCGGTCGGTGAGGGCGTGGGTGACGATCGTCAGGTTGGACCGGCCGCGGGCCTGGTCCAGATAACCGCGGGCGGTGCTGGAGCGCCGGCCTTGCGGGGTGACGGTACGGTCCATGGGGCCGAAGCCTTCCTGCTGATAACC
>DASUOY010000567.1:0-5840 GCA_036276395.1 Pseudomonas sp. | reverse complement strand
ATGGCCGAGAGCACCAGCAGCGCCTGATAGATGCTGTTGAACTGGGTCACCAGGATGATAAACATCAGGAAGATCGCCACCGCAAAGGCGGTGCCGAGGAAGGTTGCCGCCTCGCGCTGGTCGGCATCCTCGCCAGCGAATTTCACCTGTACATCGCTGGACACCTCGCCCATGGCCTCACGCAGGGCTTGCAGGCGTTCGTCCAGGCGCGCGCCTTCGGCCATGTCGGCCTGCTGGGTGATGGTGCGGGTGCCATCGACCCGGCGCAGGGTGCCGACCTTGGGCGCCTGTTGCAGCGAGACGAAGTTGCTCAGGGGAATCTGCCCGGCCGTGGTGTTCAGGGTAAGGCGGCCGAGCTGGTCGAGGGAGCGCCAGTTGGCCGGCAGGCGCACGCGGATGTCCACCTCGTCGCTGGCGTCTTCCGGCCTGTAGGTGGCCAGTTTCAGGCCGTTGGTGACCATCTGCACGGCGCTGCCCACGCTCAGCACGTCGGCGCCGAAGCGCGCGGCCGCCTCGCGGTCGACCTTGACCCGCCATTCGATGCCGGGCAGGGCGCGGTCGTCCTCGATGTCCTTGAAACCGCCAATGTCCTGCATGGTCTTGCGCAGCTGTTCGACCCACTGCTCGGCCTTGGCCGGGTCCAGCGAGCTGATCTGCAGCTTGACCGGTTTGCCGCTGCTCGGGCCTTCTTCCTGCTTGCGGAACTCCAGAATGATGCCGGGGATGTCCGCGGTGCGCGTGCTCATGTCGGCGAGGATCTGGCTGGCGGGGCGGCGCTCATGCCATTCGACAAACTGGAACTGCAGGGTGCCGATCACATCCGCGCCGAGCTGGCCATCCGCCTGCGCCAGGGAGCGGGCATACAGCGCCTTGACCTCGCTCATGCCCAGCAGGCGTTTCTCCACCTGTTGCAGCAGGGCATCCTTTTCCTGCACCGACAGGTCGCCGCGGGCGCGCAACCAGATCTGCGCGCTTTCCGGCTCCACCTCGGGGAAGAACTCCACGCCATGGTTGAAGCGACCATAGGCGCTGTAGATCAGTGCGATCAGCGCCAGAATGCCCAGCAGGGTCAGGCCCGGGCGGCGCAGCAGCTTGCGCAGCAGGCGGCGATAGGCCAGGGCGCTGGGGTTGGCCCGGGTCGCTTGCGGCTGCGCTTGGCCGCCGGTTACCGCGCCCAGTACCGGTAGAAACACCAGGGCCATGGCCAGGGAGGCGAGCAGGCAGAGAATCACCGTGGCCGGCAGGTATTTCATAAATTGGCCAACCACGCCGGGCCAGAACAGCAGCGGCAGGAACACCACCAAGGTGGTGGCGGTGGAGGCAATCACCGGCCAGGCCATCCGCGTGGCGGCGTTGGCCCAGGCCTGGCGCGGAGTCTGCCCTTGGTGCAAGTAGCGGTCGGCCAGTTCGCAGACGACGATGGCGCCGTCCACCAGCATGCCGGCCACCAGGATCAGGCTGAACAGCACGACGATATTGAGGGTGAAAGCGAGCATCCAGATCATCAGCATGCCGGCGAGAAAGGCCCCCGGAATGGTCAGTCCGACTAATAGCGCCGAGCGCATGCCCATGCTCGCCACCACCAGGATCAGCACCAGCACTATGGCGGCCAGCACGTTGTTGAGCAGGTCGCTGAGCATGCTCTTGACCTGCTGCGACTGATCCATGATGTAGCTGACCTTGAGGCCCTCGGGCAGCAGCGGCTGGGCCTTGGCCATCAGCGCCTTGACCTGTTCGATGGTGTCGATGATGTTGGCGCCGCTGCGCTTGGACACCTCCAGCACCACCGCCGGTTGGCCATTGATCCGCGCAAAGCCGGTGGGGTCCTTGAAGGTGCGGTGGATGGTGGCGACATCGCCGAAGGTCACCACGCTGCCCGCCACCACCTTGATCGGCATGCTCAGCACGTCCTCAAGGTCCTCGATCACCCCGGGCACCTTCATGCTCATGCGCCCGGCGCCGGTGTCCAGGCTGCCGGCGGCGACCAGGCGGTTGTTGCGGCTGACCAGGTTGAACAGCTCGTTGTAGTCGATGCCGTAGCTGTCCAGCACCTGCGGGTCGACGACTATCTCCAGGAGGTCTTCGCGGTCGCCGCCGATCTCTACCGAGAGCACCTCGCCGATGCCTTCGATGTTGTCCTTCAGGCGCCGGGCGATATACACCAGTTCGGCTTCGGCAATGGGCCCGGACAGGCCAACCGAGAGTACCGGGAACAGCGCCACGTTGACCTCGTTGACCGTGGGCTCGTCGGCTTCTTCTGGGAGTTTGCTGCGGGCGGTGTCGACCTTCTCGCGCACATCGGCCAGGGCCTGCTTGGCGTCGAAACCGGCGTCGAATTCCAGGGTCACCGAGGCATGGCCTTCGCTGGCCATGGAGCGCATTTCCTTGATCCCTTCCAGGCTGCGCAGTTCCTGTTCCAGCGGGCGCACCAGCAGTCGTTCGGCATCTTCCGGGCTGATCCCTTCCAGGCCTACCGAGACATAGATGATGGGGATGCTGACATCCGGGTTGGCTTCCTTGGGAATGGCCAGGTAGGCCCCCAGGCCACCGATGATCAGGAAGGCCAGCACCAGCAGGCTGGTGCGGCTGCGATCCAGCGCCGCGGCAATCAGGCTATGCATCTTAGCTGCCCCCTGCCGCGAGTTGGCTCTGCACCTGCTGGCCCGGCTCGACAAAGCCCTGGCCCAGGGTGATCAGCGCGACCTTGTGCGGCAGGCCGCTGACCCAGGCGCCCTGGTTGTCCACGCTGATCAGCTCGACCGGGGTGAATTCGACCCGCTGCTGCTGATTGACCCACTTGACCCCGTGGCGGCCGGTCGCATCCAGGCTGAGCAGGGCGGGGGAGAGGCGATGGGCCAGGCTTTCGCCAGTCTGGATATGCAGGGTGGCGCTGGCCCCGGCCAGGCGCAGGCCCTCGGGATTGGCCACTTTGACCTCGATGCGAAAGCTGCGTGAGCCGGGGTCGGCGGCGGCGGCGATAAAGTGCAGCTCGCCAGTCAGGCGGCGGCCGTCGAGCAGTTCCACCGCGACCTGCTGGCCGAGTTTGAGCTGGCCTACGTGCTGCTGGGCGATCTGCGCGCTGACCTTGAGCTGGCTGATATCCACCAGGCTCAGCAGGCTCTGCCCGGGCTGAACGAAGTCGCCCAGCTCGACCAGGCGCTGGTCGTATACCGCCGCGAAGGGCGCGCTGATGGCCGTGTGCTGCAGCTGGATGCGCGCCATATCCAGTTCGGCGCGGGCCTTGGCCAGCTCGCTCTGCAGGCGGATCAACTCATTGGCGGAAATCAGCTTGCGCTCGCGCAGGCGGGTGGCGGCGCTGACATCCGCCTCGCGCTGGCGCACATCGGCATCCCCCTTGGCCACCTGGGCCGGGCGGTTGTCGGCGGACAGGCTAAGCAGCAGCTCGCCCTGTTTGACCGGGCTGCCCTTGTCCCGATCCAGGCGTACCACGCTGGCGCTGACCTGGGCGCGCAACTCAACCCGGCGCCAGGCCTCGATCTGCCCCTGCACCACATGCTGGCGCTGCATGGGGCTGGCCTGCAGCCACTGCACCTCGACCTTGGCCAGCCCTTGTGCGGCCGGCGCGGCATCGGCGCTGGCGGCAACCTGGGCCTTGAACAGCGAGCCACTGAGCAGCCACAGCAAGAGCAGCAGGCTGATGGCGACGGCGATCAACCAGGGGCGTTTGGAAAGCTGACTGAGCATGGTGGCTTACTCGTGGCGGTCGGGTTGGGCGAGCAGGTCGGCGGTCTGGCTGCGCAGGCCGGCGATGATGAAATCGGTGACGCGGTCGAAGTAGGCGCCGAGGGCGATGGGTTCGGCCCAATGCTCAAAACCGCCGGAGGCGATACGCGCCAGCACCCCGTTGACGCAGGC
The DNA here is from genome assembly GCA_036276395.1 of Pseudomonas sp. Classification (GTDB taxonomy): domain Bacteria; phylum Pseudomonadota; class Gammaproteobacteria; order Pseudomonadales; family Pseudomonadaceae; genus Aquipseudomonas. The sequence goes on along the minus strand of DASUOY010000567.1, from coordinate 1,964 downwards.
TTCCACGCCCCACAGCAGGTTCTGGCAGGCGCTCTGGTCCAGGGTATGGGGGGCCAGGCTCTGGTTGAGCAGCTCGGCGAAGAACAGCTGGTATTGCTGCTCCAGGTCGAGGAAGCGCTGACGGTAGGGCGCCTCCAGGCGCTCCTGGAAATCCGGGCGATCGCAGTGCAGGCATAGCTGGGCCTGGATCGGGTTGGCCAGCATCTGCTCGAAGGCGCGCCGGATCACCAGGCGCAGGGCCTGCTGCGGCGCGCTGGCAGCCTGCAGGGCGCGCAATTCGAGGAAATTGCTCTGGCCCTGATCCAGCACCAGGCGCGCATAGAGCGCTTCCTTGCTGGGAAAGTGTTTGTACACCGTGCCCTTGCCGATGGCGGCGGCAATCGCCACCTCGGCAATGGTCACGCGGTCCCAGGGCTGCTCGCTGAAGAGCTGGCGAGCGGCGGCGAGAATGGTGTGTTCCCGTTGTTCGAAGAGTTGATCTTGCAGGCGCATGCTGTCGTCATAAGAAGTTGTGACCAGCGGTCATACTATGACTGCTGGTCACGACGAGCAAGCAGGCAGTTGTAACAGGCCATGCCTGGCGGCGCTCAGTGGGCTGCGGCGGCCATCTCAGCGCGCCACGCTGACGCCTTCCAGATTGGCGAAGGAGGTGTCCTTGGCGGTGAGCAGAAAGTCGCGCATAAAGGGCGCGTCGAGCATATCGGTGCGGATACCGGCATACAGGGTGGCGAACAGGCCCTTGTCGCCCAGGCGCTTGGCGGTCACGTAGCCGCGCGAGCTGTATTCGTGCAACGCCCAGTTGGGCAGGCCGCACACGCCGCGGCCGCTGGCCACCAGTTGCATCATCATCACCGTCAGCTCGGAGGTGCGTACCTGAGCCGGCTCGACGTCGGCGGGTTCCAGGAAGCGGGTAAAGATATCCAGGCGGTCGCGCTCCACTGGGTAAGTGATCAGGGTCTCTGTCGCCAGGTCTTCGGGCTGGATGCAGGATTTGCTCGCCAGCGGATGCTGGTTGGCCACTGCCAGCATGGCCTCATAGGTGAACAGCGGCACATAGGTGATGCCGGCCAGCTCGATGGGATCTGATGTCACCACCAGGTCCAGGTCGCCACGGGCCAATGCCGGCAGCGGGGCGAAGGAGAAGCCCGAGGCCAGGTCCAGTTCCACTTCCGGCCAGGCATCGCGGAACTGGTCGATGGTCGGCATCAGCCACTGGAAGCAGCTGTGGCATTCGATGGCCATATGCAGCCTGCCCGCCGTGCCGCCGGCCAGGCGCGCCAGGTCCCGCTCGGCGCTGCGCAGCATGGGCAGTAGCGCATCGGACAGTTGCAGCAGGCGCAGCCCGGCGCTGGTAAAGCGCACCGGCTTGGTCTTGCGCACGAACAGCTGCATGCCTAAGCGCTCCTCCAGCTCCTTGAACTGATGGGACAAGGCCGACTGGGTCAGGTGCAGGCGCTCGGCGGCGTCCACCAGGCTTTCGCTTTCGCGCAGGGCGTGCAGGGTTTTCAGGTGGCGCAATTCGAGCATGCTGGCCTCGATGAGGGAGAGGATTTTTAGTCAGCCTACATGAGTAAAACTATAGATCAAGGCGAATAGGTTGAGTTTGTCTCACGATGCCAGGTTGCCGAGAATAGCCGTCATCTAATTTATCTATGGAGCGTCTCAACATGGCCCTGGCCCATTCCCTTGGTTTTCCCCTTATCGGCACCGGCCCTGAGCTGAACAAAGCGCGGCAGGCTTACCTACGCGGCGAGCTGAACGAGGCCGGCCTGCGCGCCCTGGGCCGCCGGTTGCGCACCGAGCATTGGCAGTTGCAGCGCGATGCCGGCATCGAGCTGCTCTCGGTGGGGGATTTTTCCTGGCACGACCCAGTATTGAGCCACTCGCTGACCCTGGGGGTTATCCCCGAGCGGCTGCGCCCGCATCACGGCCAGCCGACCCTGGATACCCTGTTCGCCATGGCC
>DASUOY010000566.1:0-3306 GCA_036276395.1 Pseudomonas sp. | reverse complement strand
GCGGCCATCGCCCGTGGCGAAGTCGAGGCGCTGAGCGAGTCGAGCAGCGGTTTTATCGAGAAGGCCTCGGGTATCAAGAGCCGCTTCGTTATCGACAAGGCCGGCATTCTCGACCCCCGGCGCATGACCCCGCGCATCCCCGAGCGCAGCAACGAGGAGTGGGGGATTCTCTGTGAGATGTCCGTGGCCGCGGCCAAGCAGGCCCTGGAACGCGCCGGCAAGACAGTCGCCGATATCGACGGGGTGATAGTCGCCTGCTCCAACCTGCAGCGCGCCTACCCGGCCGTGGCCATTGAAGTGCAGGCGGCGCTGGGCATTCAGGGTTGGGGCTACGACATGAACGTGGCCTGCTCTTCGGCCACCTTCGGCATCCAGGCCGCCACCAACGCGGTACAGATCGGCCAGGCCCGCGCCATCCTGATGGTCAACCCGGAAATCTGCACCGGCCACCTGAACTTCCGCGACCGCGACAGCCACTTTATCTTCGGCGATGCGGCCACCGCGGTGATCATCGAGCGCGCCGACCAGGCCACCTCCAAGTACCAGTTCGATGTGGTTGGCACCAAGCTGATCACCCAGTTCAGCAACAATATCCGCAACAACTTCGGCTTTCTCAACCGCTGCGCGGAAGAGGGCGTGGGCGCGCGTGACAAGCTGTTCGTCCAGGAAGGGCGCAAGGTATTCAAGGACGTCTGCCCAATGGTTGCCGAGCTGATCGCCGCGCACCTGGCGGAAAACCAGCTCAACGTCGGTGACGTCAAACGCTTCTGGCTGCACCAGGCCAACCTCAATATGAACCTGCTGATCGCGCGCAAGCTGCTGGGCCGCGACGCCGAGCCGGGCGAGGCACCGGTGATCCTCGACAGCTACGCCAACACCAGTTCGGCCGGCTCGGTGATCGCCCTGCACAAGCATCAGGACGACCTGGCCAGCGGCAGCCTCGGGGTGCTTAGCTCCTTTGGCGCGGGTTACTCCATCGGTAGCGTGATCCTGCGCAAACATTGATCTCGTGTTGAGGTGCGCTGTGCGCACCTGATGACGTGGCTGTGGTGCGCGTGGCGCACCCTACGGAACCTGCATGACGGATGCCGATCTGCTAAAGCGTCTACTGGCCGGTGAGCAGTTGGCTTTCCGCGAACTGGTCGCCACCTACCAGGGGGCGATGCGCGCGGTGGCCTACGCGATTGTCGGCAGCCGCAACGCCGATGAGGTGGTGCAGGATGCCTGGCTGGCGGTGGTGCGCAACCTCGACGGTTTTCAGGGCCGGGCGAGCCTGAAGACCTGGCTGCTGACCATCACCGCCAACACCGCCAAGACCCGCCTCAAGCACAACCGCCGCGAAGTGTTGCTGGACGATCTGCCGGCGCCCCACGGCAGCGTTGGCGACGAGCGTTTTGCCGGTGATGGGCATTGGCTGCTGGCGCCCCATGCCTGGCACCACGACAGCCCGGACGCCCTGCTGACCGAGGACGAGTTGCGCGAATGCCTGGAGAAGACCCTGGCCAGCCTCTCGGAGTTGCAGGGCAGCGTGCTGCATCTGCGCGAGCGCGAAGGCCTGGAGCTGGAGGAGATCTGTAATCTTTTGCAGGTGTCGCTCTCCAATGTGCGGGTGCTGCTGCATCGCGCGCGGCTGAAGGTGTTCGCCACCCTGGAGCATTTCGAGGAGACCGGCCAATGCTGAGCTGTAAGGAACTGGTTGCCCATTCCAGCGATTTTCTCGATGGCCAGTTGCGCCTGCATCAGCGTCTGGCCGTGCGCCTGCACCTGGCTCAATGCCGCAATTGCCGGCGCTTTATCAAGCAGATGCGCCTGAGCCAGGCCGTGCTGCGCAAACTGCCGGATGCCGCCGTGCCCGAACTGGACGAGCTGGCCGCACGCCTGGCCGCGGCGCGGCGCAAGCCTGATTGAGCCCTGGCGTGCCCGGCTTTGTTTGTGCGCCGTGCACGCCGCGCCTTGATCCACCCCCGTAAAGTTTTTTCCCGCCGCGCTGTAACGCCGCGCAGCAAGCCGCGTCCATTACTGCGAGCGAGCCAATTCGCCGTTTTGTTAACCACACTGGAGATTTGCCATGAAACACCTGAACGCTGTCGTCGCGACCCTCGGTGCTGCACTGCTGAGCAGCGCGGCCTTTACCGTGCAAGCGGCCAGCAACCCCTTCGCCGCTCAGGAACTGAGCAGCGGCTACAGTCTGGCCGAGGGCGAGAAGGCGGCCGAAGGCGCCTGTGGCGAAGGCAAATGCGGCGCCGAGATGAAGGCCGAAGGCGAGGGCAAATGTGGGGAAGGCAAGTGTGGCGAGGGCAAGTGCGGTGGCGCCGCCAAGCCGGATGCCAAGGCCGAAGGTGAAGGCAAGTGTGGTGAAGGTAAGTGCGGTGCCGAGCAGGGCTGAGCCCGCGAGCCTGGGAGGGCAGCCCATGGCGGCTGATTTCGTTTCCGGCGCCGGTCTCGGCCTGCGCCGCGGCCTGCTCGGCGAGTTGCAGAGTTGCAGCCGCGCCGAGCTGGATTTTCTCGAACTGGCCCCGGAAAACTGGATTGGCGTGGGCGGCCGCCTGGGCAAGCAGTTGCGCGCCCTGAGCGAGCGCCTGCCGTTGCTCTGCCATGGTCTGTCGCTCAATCTGGGCGGGTTCGCCCCGCTGGATATCGAGCTGCTCAAGGCCATCAAGGGCTTTCTCGATCTGCACGGCGTGCGCGGCTACAGCGAGCACCTGTCGGCCTGCGCCGACCACGGCCAGCTCTATGACTTGATGCCGCTGCCGTTTGCCGAGGAGTCGGTTGAGCGCATCGCCGAGCGGGTGCGCATCGTCCAGGACGTGCTGGAGCGGCCGCTGATCATCGAGAACGTCTCGGCCTATACGCAGTTGCCGGGCGAACTGGATGAGGCCGCATTCGTCGCCGCGGTGCTGGAGCGGGCCGACTGCCAGCTGCTGCTGGATGTGAACAACGTCTACGTCAACAGCATCAATAGCAATTTCGATCCTGGCGCCTATATCGCCGCCATGCCCAGTGAGCGCATCGCTTACCTGCATGTGGCCGGGCACCAGGACGAAAGCGCGCAGCTGAAGATCGACAGCCACGGCGCGCCGGTGATAGATCCGGTGTGGGCCTTGCTGGAGCAGGCCTATGCCCTGCACGGGGTGCGCCCGACCCTGCTCGAACGCGACTTCAACTTCCCGCCTATTGCCGAGCTGTATGCCGAGGTGGCGCGGATTCGTCAGTTGCAGGCCAGCCGATGAACGCCTGCGACCTGCAACGCGCCTTTGCCGCGCGGATTCGTCAGCCCGCTCAGCAGCCGCTGCTGCAGGGCATAAG
>DASUOY010000565.1:0-5809 GCA_036276395.1 Pseudomonas sp. | reverse complement strand
CTGATGGTCGACTGGCCGATGCCCAGCTCGCCCTGGGCGGCACTGAAGCCGCCGCATTCGACTACCGTGACGAACAGGCGCAGCAACTGCAGATCGAGGTCGCGCAACTGGCTGAGCATGGTCGCTCCATACATTGATGATTGACGATGCCAGAGTAGATCACTTCGTATTTATTTGAAGCAAGCCGCGGCGCAGGATAGCTCCAGCACGACAAAAACAGCCGATGAGGAACCCCATCATGCGTAAGGCCATCCTGCCCTTGTTGCTCTGTAGCGCACTGCCCGTGCATGCGGAAGAAAAAGCCCTGAATCTCTACAGCTGGTCCGCCTATATCCCCGAGCAAGCGCTGCAACGTTTCAAGGATGAGACCGGCATTCAGGTCAAATACGACATCTTCGACAGCGCCGAGGCCCTGGACAGCAAGCTGATGACCGGCGGCAGCGGCTACGACGTGGTGTTCCCGGCCTCCAGCGGCCTGGCGCGGGCGATCAAGGCGCAAGCGGTGCAGCCGGTGGACCGCAGCCAGCTCAAGCACTACGCCAATCTCGAAGCCGAACTGCTGGAGAAGCTGGCCAGCGCCGACCCCGGCAACCAGTACGGCGTGCCCTACACCTGGGGCACCGTGGGCCTGGGTTACAACAAGCAGGCCGTCGAGCAGCGCCTGCCCGGCGTGGCACTAAACAGCCTGGATGTGCTGTTCAAGCCCGAGTACGCCAGCAAGCTCAAGGATTGCGGCATCGCGGTGATCGACTCGCCCCAGGAGGTTATCAGTATCGTCCTCAACTACCTGGGCAAGGACCCCTACAGCAGCGACCGCGCCGACCTCGCCGCCGCCCAGGAGCTGCTCGCCAAGCTGCAACCGAACCTGCGCTACGTCGGCAGCGGCAAGCATATCGACGACCTGGCCAAGGGCGAGGTATGCATCGCGCTGACCTACAACGGCGATGCCTTTATGGCCGCCGACAACGCCCGTCAGGCCAAGCAGCCGTTCGATGTGCAGTACCGCATTCCGGTGGAGGGCACGCTGATGTGGTTCGACACCATGGCCATTCCGGCGGATGCCCCGCACCCCAAGGCCGCCCATGCCTTTATCGACCATATGCTGCAGCCCGAAGCCATCGCCGAGCTGACCAACAGCGTGTTCTTCGCCAACGCCAACAGTGCCTCCACCGCCCTGGTAAGTGCAGAGATCACTGGTGATCCGGACATCTACCCGCCAGAAGAAGTGCGTTCGCGGCTGTTTAGCGAGCAGCTGATGCCGCTGCGTCAGCAGCGTGACCGTACCCGTATCTGGACCACTTTCCGCAGTCAGTATTGAGTACAAGGCAATGGAAGAATTTAAAGGCAACGACCTGGCATTTACCCGCGACAGCCTCTACGGCACCTATTCGGAGCCGACCTATGCCGGCGTCACCAGCTTTATGCGCCGGCGTTATAGCCGCGACCTGGCTGGCGTCGATCTGGTGGTCAGCGGCGTGCCCTTCGACACCGCTACCACCAACAGGCCCGGCACCCGTTTCGGCCCACGGGCGATTCGCGCGGCTTCCATCACCAGCGCCTGGGAACGCCACTACCCCTGGGAGTTCGACCCCTTCGACCACCTGGCGGTGATCGATTACGGCGACTGCAACTTCGATCACGCCCTGCCGCACAAGATTCCGGCGACCATCGAGGCCCATGCCGACCATATCGTTCAGGCCGGTTGCGGGATGCTCACCCTGGGCGGCGACCACTTCATCAGCTACCCGCTGCTCAAGGCTCACGCGAAGAAGTATGGCGCCCTGTCCCTGGTGCACTTCGATGCCCACAGTGACACCTGGCCGGATGCCGATGACAGCGAGCAGGGCGTCAGCCACGGCACCATGTTCTACCACGCCGCCCGTGAGGGCCTGGTCGATCCGTCGCGTTCGGTGCAGATCGGCCTGCGCACCACCAACGATGATGTGATGGGCTTTCAGGTGCTGGACGCGCGCCAGGTGCACCGCAGCACACCGGAGCAGATCGCCGCGCAGATCCGCGAGCGGGTCGGCGACAATCCGGTGTACCTGACGTTCGATATCGACTGCCTCGACCCGGCCTTCGCCCCCGGCACTGGTACTCCAGTCTGCGGCGGCCTGAGCACCCACCAGGCCCTGGAGATTCTGCGCGGCCTGCGCGGCATCAACCTGGTCGGCATGGACGTGGTGGAAGTCTCGCCGCCCTACGACAACGCCGAAGTCACCGCCCTGGCCGGCGCCACAGTGGCCATGGAGATGGTCTGTCTCTATGCCGCGCGGCATAAGTTATAAGGCGGTTCTCTTACCGCCCGCGTCATCCCTAGCCCCGGGCAGCCATTGCGCTGCCCGGGTTTTTTGTTTTTAAGGGTGATTACTGGCGTTGGATTAGGTTTTGTATACAAAAAGCGGCATGAATTATTGGTTTTGTTTACATGTAAAAACTAAATTGTTCACAGTGTGTTGCGCGATCTTGTGAAAACGTAGTACACAAGGATCCGCGGTTGCGCACTCGGTGCCGGCCAGCGACGGGACACCGAAGGGTGCAGTGGCCGCCAAGGCGCTGCTCCTCTCCAATAATAATGGCGCCGATCCCAGCTCGTTCTGAGCTGCTAAGGTCATCGGATGACAGGAGAAAACCCAATGAAGCATGAGCACGCCACAGTTGCGTCTGATGTGCAGCCGCGCTTGACCCTGACCGGCATCCGCAAGGTCTATCCCACGGTCATCGCCAACGATGGCATCGACTTGCGTGTGATGCCCGGCGAGATTCACGCCGTGCTCGGCGAGAACGGTGCCGGCAAATCCACCCTGATGAAGATCATCTACGGCGTGACCCGCCAGACCTCGGGCGACATGCTCTGGGAAGGCAAGCCGGTCACCGTGGAAAACCCCGCCCATGCGCGCAGCCTGGGGATCGGCATGGTGTTCCAGCACTTCTCCCTGTTCGAAACCCTCACCGTGCTGGAGAACGTCGCCCTGGCCCTGCCGGGCAAGCCCGACATGCTCGACCTGGCCCGGCGTATCGAGTCGGTGTCCAAGCGCTACGGCCTGCCGGTTGATCCGCGTCGCCATGTGCATGCGCTGTCCGTCGGCGAACGCCAGCGGGTCGAGATCGTCCGTTGCCTGCTGCAGAACCCGCGCCTGCTGATCATGGACGAACCGACCTCGGTGCTCACCCCGCAGGCCGTGCGCAAGCTGTTCGAGACTCTGCGCCAGTTGGCCAGCGAGGGCTGCTCGATTCTCTATATCAGTCACAAACTCGACGAAATCCAGGAACTCTGCCACAGCGCCACGGTGCTGCGCGGCGGCAAGGTGACCGGCTCCTGCATTCCGTCCGAAGAAACCCCGAAGAGCATGGCGCGCCTGATGATCGGCAAGGACCTGCCGGCCTGCGAGCACGGCGCGGCCCAGGCCGGTGGTGAGGTGCGGTTGAAGCTGGCGGGGCTGTCCCAGGCCTCGATCGACCCCTTCGGCATCAACCTGAAGAACCTCCAACTGGAGGTGCGCTCCGGCGAGATAGTCGGCATAGCCGGGGTCTCGGGTAATGGTCAGGCCGAGCTGCTCTCGGCCATCTCCGGTGAGAGCACAGTGGGCGACAAGGCTCAGGTGCAGATCTGCGGCAATGCGGCGGGGCGTCTGCCACCCGATCGGCGCCGGCAGATCGGTCTGTGCTTCGTGCCGGAAGAACGTCTGGGCCGCGGCGCGGTGCCGAGCATGGCGCTCAGCGACAACGCGATCCTCACCGCCGCCACCTCCAAGGGCCTGGTCAAGCGCGGCTTGATCGATTTCCGCGCGGCCAAGGCCTTCGCCAGCGAGTGCATCGAGCGCTTCAACGTCAAATGCGGCGGGCCGGCGGCGCAGGCCAGGTCGCTGTCCGGCGGCAATCTGCAGAAATACATCATGGGCCGCGAAATCATGCAGGCGCCCAAGCTGCTGGTGGCCGCGCAGCCGACCTGGGGCGTGGACGTCGGCGCGGCGGCCTTTATCCGCCAGCAGATCATTGACCTGCGCAACAGCGGTTGCGCGGTGCTGGTGGTCTCCGAGGAGCTGGACGAGCTGTTCGAGATCTGCGATCGCATCGCGGTGATCGCCGATGGCCGCCTGTCACCGACCCGGCCCCTGGCCGAGACCTCGGTGGAAGACATAGGCGTGTGGATGAGTGGGATGTGGCCAGGCAATGAAACGACTGCGCCAGTGGCCAGTAACCAATAGCCCCGAACAAGCACAAGGGAAGCGCAGCATGCTGTCATTCAAGCTTGAAACCCGCCCCGAAGCCTCACGCCTGATGAGTTATCTGTCGCCACTGATCGCGGTGGTGCTGACCATACTCGGCGGGCTGCTGGTGTTCTCCGCCTTGGGCAAGGACCCTATCGAGGGCTTCCAGGTATTTTTTATCAACCCGGTGCGCAACTGGTACGGGGTGTCCGAGCTGCTGCTCAAGGCCACGCCGCTGATGCTCTGCGCCGTGGGCCTGGCCATAGGCTTTCGCGCCAATGTGTGGAATATCGGCGCGGAGGGCCAGTTTATCGTCGGCGCCTGTGCGGCGACCGGCGCAGCGCTACTGCTCGAAGATGTCAGCGGCCCCCAGGTGCTGCTGGCGATGGTGGTCGCCGGTGCCCTGGGCGGCGCGGCCTGGGCGGCGATTCCGGCCTTCCTGCGCACCCACTTCAACGCCAACGAGATCCTGGTCTCGCTGATGCTGGTGTATGTCGCGCAGTTGCTGGTGTCCTGGCTGGTGTTCGGGCCCTGGATCGATCCCGACGGCTTCAACTTCCCGCAGACCAAGATGTTCTCCGACTCGGCGCTGCTGCCGATGCTGGTGGAGGGCACCCGGCTGAACCTGGCCTTCGTCATCGCCCTCGGGGTGTTGGCGATCGGCTATGTGTTTATGCAGAAGAGCTTTCTCGGCTTCAAGATGCGCGTGGCCGGCGAGGCGGCGGACGCGGCGCGCTACGCCGGCTTCTCGGCCAAGCTGATGATCTGGATCGGCCTGCTGGCCGGCGGCGTCTGCGCCGGTCTGGCCGGCATGGGCGAGGTGGCCGGGCCCATGGGTCAGCTGACCGACAAGGTGGGCAGCGGCTATGGCTTCGCCGCGATCATCGTGGCCTTCGTCGGCCGCCTCAACCCCATCGGCATCTTCTTCGCCAGCCTGCTGATGGCGCTGCTGTTTATCGGCGGCGAACAGGCGCAGCAATATATGAGCCTGCCCTCGTCTATCTCTAAGGTGTTCCAGGGCATGTTGCTGTTCTTCCTGCTCGGTTCCGACCTGTTTATCAACTACCGGTTGCGCGTGCGCAGAACCCTGACCAAGGCGGGTGCATAAGATGGAACAGACTCTGTTTAGCGCAATACTGTTCGCCACCCTGGTGGCGGGCACGCCCCTGATCATTGTCGCCCTGGGCGAGCTGATCACCGAGAAGGCCGGGGTGCTCAACCTCGGCGCCGAAGGCACCATGGCCATGGGCGCGGTGGCCGGTTTCGCCGCCACCCACTACACCGGCAACCCCTACTTGGGTGTATTGGCCGGGATGGGCGCCGGGGCCCTGATGAGCCTGTTGTTCGGCCTGCTGACCCTGACCTTTATGGCCAACCAGGTCGCCTCGGGCCTGGCCCTGGCGATCTTCGGCGTCGGCCTGTCGGCTTTTATCGGCAAGCCTTACGAGTCGCTGACCCTGCAGACTGTGCCGGCCTGGCGGATTCCCCTGCTGGCGGATATCCCCTATATAGGCCAGGCGCTGTTCAATCAGCAGTCGCTGGTCTACTTCTCCTGGGCGCTACTCGCCGGGGTGATCTGGTTCCTCTACAAGAGCCGC
>DASUOY010000564.1:0-2238 GCA_036276395.1 Pseudomonas sp. | reverse complement strand
AGCAACTGGTATTGACCGATGCCATCGACCCGAACCAGCTGGGTATGCCCGCCGGAAACCAACAAAGCGACGAACGGAAAAGCCGGTGGCTGCTCCTCCAGCATGGGGGCCAGCAAGTGACCTTCCATATGGTGCACACCGAGCGCCGGAATATCCCAGGCAAACGCCAGCGCCTGGGCGCAGGAAGCCCCCACCAGCAGCGCACCGACCAGGCCGGGGCCGGCGGTATAGGCGATGGCATCGATAGCGGATTTGTCCTTGCCGGCCTCGCCAAGCACCTGGCGGATCAGCGGCAGCATGCGTTTGACGTGATCGCGCGAAGCCAGCTCCGGCACTACACCGCCATACACGCGGTGCAGATCGATCTGACTGAACAGCGCGTCGGCCAGCAAGCCACGCTCGCTGTCATAGAGCGCGACACCGGTTTCGTCGCAGGAGGTTTCCAATCCCAGAACCAGCATGGGCAGTGCCTTGTAGTAGTGTGTGCAGCTTCGAAGGCGCGCATGATAATGGCCGCTGGCGCGAGCCGGCCAGCGCTTTTCGATCAGAGGCTTTGCATTCCTCGCGATGAGGCGGTAACATCCGCAACCCTTAAAAACCTACGTTCTCCAGCGCCATTTGCCAGGAGCAACGTTACCCCCCGGTAATAAAGAAGGTACGCCCTGGATGCCAGCCGTCAAAGTTAAAGAGAACGAACCCTTCGACGTAGCTCTGCGTCGTTTCAAGCGCTCCTGCGAAAAAGCCGGTGTTCTGGCTGAAGTTCGCAGCCGTGAATTCTACGAAAAGCCGACTTCCGAGCGTAAGCGCAAGGCAGCAGCCGCTGTTAAGCGGCACGCCAAGAAAGTGCAGCGCGAACAGCGCCGCAGCGTTCGCCTGTACTAATTCAGTACAAGCAGCGCCTGACACCCGGCTACGGCCGGGTTTCGCTTTTAGACTCCGCGCCACCCTCGGGTGACGATCGGAGTCTTTTAGTTTTTGCCCTACCTGTTCTGCCGCCTCGCGCGACAGTATTCTGAGCGCCTATGGCCGGCCTGATCCCACAGTCTTTTATCGATGACCTGCTCAACCGCACCGATATCGTCGACGTGGTCGCCTCGCGCATCCAGCTGAAAAAGGCCGGCAAAAACTACACCGCCTGCTGCCCCTTCCATAAAGAAAAAACCCCCTCGTTCAGCGTCAGCCCGGACAAACAGTTCTATTACTGTTTTGGCTGCGGCGCCGGCGGCAACGCCCTGGGTTTTGTCATGGACCACGACCAACTGGATTTCCCCCAGGCAATCGAGGACCTGGCCAAACGCGCCGGCATGGAAGTGCCACGCGAGGAAGGCGGGCGCAGCAACAAGCCACGCCAACCCACCGATTCGCCGCTTTACCCGCTGCTGACTGCCGCCGCCGAGTTCTACAAGCAGGCGCTGAAAAGCCATCCGCAGCGCAAAGCCGCAATTGACTACCTCAAAGGCCGCGGCCTGTCCGGCGAAATCGCCCGCGACTTCGGCATGGGCTTCGCCCCGCCCGGCTGGGACAACCTGCTCAAGCACCTGGCCAGCGACAGCCTGCAACAGAAGGCGATGATCGACGCCGGCCTGCTGGTGGAAAATGCCGAAAGCGGCAAGCGCTACGACCGCTTCCGCGACCGCATCATGTTTCCCATCCGCGACAGTCGCGGCCGGGTGATCGCCTTCGGCGGCCGCGTGCTGGGCGATGAGAAACCGAAATACCTGAACTCCCCGGAAACCCCGGTATTCCACAAGGGCCAGGAGCTTTACGGGCTGTTCGAGGCGCGCAAGCACAATCGCGACCTCGACGAGATCATGGTGGTGGAAGGCTATATGGACGTCATCGCCCTGGCCCAGCAAGGCCTGCGCAACGCCGTCGCCACCCTCGGCACCGCCACCAGCGAAGAGCACCTCAAGCGCCTGTTTCGCGTCGTGCCGAGCGTATTGTTCTGCTTCGATGGTGACGCCGCCGGTCGCAACGCCGCCTGGCGCGCCCTGGAGGCCACCCTGCCAAGCCTGCAGGACGGCCGCCGCGCGCGCTTTCTGTTCCTGCCCGACGGCGAAGACCCGGACACCCTGGTGCGCAGCGAAGGCACCGACGCTTTCCGCGCGCGGATCAACCAGCACGCCCAGCCGCTGGCCGACTACTTCTTCCAGCAACTGAGCGAAGAAGCCGACCCGCGCTCCCTGGAAGGCAAGGCGCACCTGATGACCCTGGCCGCGCCGCTGATCGACAAGATCC
>DASUOY010000563.1:0-4478 GCA_036276395.1 Pseudomonas sp. | reverse complement strand
CCATCCGCCGTATCAGCTGGCGTTAAGCAAGTCATGCAGCTCGACAAACTGCTGGGTCAGCTTGTGGCTGCGATCCAGATGGATCAGCGGCATGCAGGCCTGGTGCGACTCGCGCATCTTCACCGAACTCATCAGGTTGACCGGCAACACCGGCAGGCCCTCGGCGATCAGCTCATCGAGCAACTGCTGGGGCAAGGAGGCACGCGGCTGGAACTGGTTGACCACTATGCCCTCGACCTCCAGGCCCTCGTTGTGGTCATCGCGTAGTTCTTCGATCTCGCGCAGCAGGCCATACAGCGCCTGGCGGGAGAAACTGTCGCAATCGAAGGGAATCAGCACGCGATCGGCCGCGATCAACGCGGAAACCGTGTAGAAGTTCAGGGCCGGCGGGGTATCCAGGTAGATCCGCTCGTAGTCGTCACCCAGATCGTCCAGCAGTTTGCGCAGCTTGTTGATCTTGTGTTTCTGCTCCAGCTTGGGCTGCAGGTCGGCCAGCTCCGCGGTGGCGGTTACCACATGCAGGTTGTCGAAGGGCGTTTCGTAGATATCCACAGTGCCTTTCTTGCCGAATGGCGCACTGGACAGGGTGCCCTTGAAGAACTCGGCGATACCCATAGGGATGTCGTCGCCGGTCAGGCCGGTGAGGTAATGGGTGGAGTTGGCCTGGGTATCCAGATCGACCAACAGGGTGCGATAGCCCTGTGAGGCGCTGACTGCCGCCAGGTTACAGGCGATGCTGGACTTACCCACGCCTCCCTTCTGATTGAAAATCACGCGCCGCATAAACACCCCCTGTGCCCCAAATGTTTGTGGATTCTATGCAAAGTCCCCGAGCAACGGGAGATTTTCGCCACATTAGCCGTCACCTTCGGTCAGAACTGCCAACAGCCGATTTGCGCCTGGGCGGCGCGGGCGGGATAATGCCGGCACCTCGCCAGCCCCACTGCCGCGCTCTCGCCGGCCGGGCCTGGCCGCAGCAGACATGGACGCCCCCTAGCGGGCCGGAAAGAGCCTTCCGCGTGACCGACTTCAGGATCGAACAATGGCGTGCCTGGGCCCCTGGCCTGGACAGCACGGACGACTGGTGCGCCTGGCATCAGGCCCCCGTGTGCCTGGCGGATAACGGCGAACAGGCCGATGTCAGCTTCCTTCCGGCCATGCAGCGCCGACGCCTGAGCCGCCTGGCGCGCATGGCCTTCCATGTCGCCTGGCCCCTGGCCGAAGCCTGCGGCCCGGCGCCCATGGTGTTCGCCTGCCGCCACGGCGAAACCCCGCGCACATTGGCCATTCTTGCCGACCTGGCCCACGGCGAACCCCTGTCACCGACCCAGTTCAGCCTCTCGGTGCATAACGCGATCATCGGCCTGTGGTCGATCCAGCGTGGCGACCACAGCGAAATGACCGCCCTGGCGGCCGCCGGCGACGGCCTGGAACACGCCGTTCTGGAAGCCTGCGGCCTGCTCGCCGAGGGCGCGCCGGCGGTGCTGCTGGTGATCGCCGAAGAAGCCCCGGCCGAGCTGTACCAGCCCTTTATCGACGACGTGCCGTTTTCCTATGCCCTCGCCCTGCTGCTGACCCCAGGCACCGACTGGCGCCTGCAACTGCGCAGCGCCAGCGGCCCCGGCAGCGAATGGCCCCACGCCCTCAATCTGGTCCGCGCCCTGTGCGGCGACCAGGACCGCCTGCAACATCACTGGAAGAACCGCCAATGGACATGGTCTCACAACAGGGCCTGAGCCCACGCAGCGCGCCCTATGTTTGGCGCCTGGTCGCCACGGCCCTGAGTTTTAGCCTGTTCGGCATTGGCGGGGTGCTGCTGCGCGTGCTGGTGTTTCCCCTGCTCGCCCTGCTGCCGGGCGATGCCCTGGCCCGGCGCACCCGCGCCCGCGCCGTGGTGAGCAAGACCTTCTACCTGTTCGTGCGCTTTATGTACCGCAGCGGCGTGCTGACCTATGAAGTCGAGGGCATCGAACGCCTCGGCCAACCCGGGCAGATGGTGATTGCCAACCACCCCTCGCTGATCGACGTGGTGGTGCTGATCGCCTTTATCCGCGACGCCAACTGCGTGGTCAAACAGAGCCTGTGGGACAACCCGAGCATGCGCGGGCCCCTGCGCGCGGCACACTACATCAGCAACAGCGGCAGCATGGACATGCTCGACGAGGCCGCCGGCGCCCTGCAAAGCGGCCAGACCCTGGTGATCTTCCCCGAAGGCACGCGTACCACACCGGGGCAAGCACCAGAGTTTCACCGTGGCGCAGCGGCCATCGCCATTCGCGGCGCCCGTGTGGTCACCCCGGTGGTAATCAGCGTCAGCCCCACCACCCTGACCAAGGCCGAGCCCTGGTACAGCATTCCGTCGCGCCGTTTCCACATCCGCCTGCGCGTGGGCGAGGATATCGATCCACAGCAGTTCAACGCCCTGGGCGCGGCCCCCATAGCCTCGCGCAGGCTCAACGACTTTCTGCACCAACACTTTATTAAGGAGCTCGCCAAAGATGAGCGATTTACAGCTGGAGATTAAGCACCTGATCATCGAGGCCCTGGGCCTGGAAGACATGGCCGCCGAAGACATCGCCGCCGACCTGACCCTGTTCGGCGAAGGCCTGGGCCTGGATTCGGTCGACGCCCTGGAACTCGGCCTGGCCATCCAGAAACGTTTCGGCATCAAGATCGACGCCGAGGCCAAGGACACCCGCAAGCACTTTGCCAACGTAGCCAGCCTGGCGGCATTCGTGTCATCGCAACAGACCGCCTGAGGAAGCACGCCGATGCAAACCCGTGAAGAAATTTTCGCCACCCTGCAGGGCGCCCTGGTCGAGCTGTTCGAGCTGGATGCCGAGCGCATCACCCTCGACGCCAACCTCTACCAGGACCTGGAAATCGACAGCATCGATGCGGTCGACCTGATCGACCATATCAAGCGCCAGACCGGCAAGAAGCTGGCCGCCGAGGAGTTCAAGGCGGTGCGTACCGTCGGCGACGTGGTCGAGGCGGTGCTGCAACTGGTCAACGCCCCAGCCGCCGAATAATGAGCCGCCTGTTTGCCCTGCTCGTGCTGCTGGCCGGGTTGCTCTATCCCTTTGCCGTCTATTACGGCATGGAGCACCTCTCGCCGCGCCTGTTCGCCCTGCTGCTCGGCGGCCTGTGGCTGGCCCGCGCCCTGACCCAGCGCGGCAAGCCCGGCAACCGCTGGATGGCCGGCAGCGCCCTGGGCTTCTGCCTGCTGCTGGGCCTGGCCGGCACGCCCGAGCTGCTGCGCTGGTACCCGGTGCTGCTCAACGGCCTGCTGCTGGCGCTGTTCGGCCTCAGCCTGAAATTCGGCCCCCCGCTGATCGAGCGCCTGGCACGCCTGAGCGAACCGGACCTGCCCGACGCAGCGGTGCGCTACACCCGCACGGTGACCCAGGTCTGGACCTGGTTTTTTCTCGCCAACGGCCTGGTGGTGGTCGCCCTGAACTTCTGGGCCCCCCTGAGCTGGTGGACCCTGTATACCGGGCTGATCGCCTACGGCCTGATGGGCCTGCTGTTTGCCGGTGAATGGCTGGTACGCCAGCGTGTAAGGAGACATGCATGAGCCACTGGCTGCCCCTCGACCAGCAGTTGGTCGAAGCCCGCCCCGGGCGCGCCGTGAGCGCGGCGCTGGATCACCCAGCCCTGCGCCAGCAGGCCCTGAGCCTGGCCGCCGCGCTGCAGGCGCGTGGAGTCGAGCGCATCGCCCTGTACCTGGAAGATGCCGCCGAACTGGCCATCGCCCTGCTCGGCGCCTGGCGTGCCGGCGTACAGGTGCTGCTGCCGGCCGACGCCCAGGCGCAGACCCGCCAGCGCATGGCCGGCCAGTGCGACCTCTGGCTCGACAATCTGGACGACCTGCTGAGTAACGAGCCCGCCGCACTGCCGCCAGCCCCACTCGATCTCGACCAGTGCCGCCTGACCCTGTGCACCTCCGGTTCCAGCGGCGCAGCCAAGCTGATCGACAAATCCCTGCGCCAGCTGGCCAATGAGGTGCAAGCCCTGGAACAGCTGTGGGGCGAGCAACTGGGCAACGCGACCATCCTTGGCAGCGTCGCCACCCAGCATATCTACGGCCTGCTGTTTCGCGTGCTGTGGCCGCTGTGCGCCGGCCGACCCTTTCTGCGCCGCGCCCAGCCATTTCCCGAGGATTTGCAACGCGAAAGCCTGGCCAGCGGCAGCGACTTCGCCTGGGTCGCCAGCCCGGCCCTGCTCAAGCGCATGGGCGATAACCTCGACTGGCCGGCCCTAAGCCGGGTGCGCCAGGTATTTTCCTCCGGCGGCGCGCTGCCCAGTGAGACCGCTGCCGAGCTGCAGGGCCTGCTTGGCCAATGGCCCACGGAAATCTACGGCAGCTCGGAAACCGGCGGCATCGCCTGGCGCCAGGGCGGCGAGCTGTGGACGCCCTTTGCCGGGGTCGAACTGGGGCAGAACGGCGAAGGCGCCCTGCACCTGACCTCGCCCTA
>DASUOY010000562.1:0-14617 GCA_036276395.1 Pseudomonas sp. | reverse complement strand
GCGTCATAAACAGTTCACGGCTGACCAACGGTCGACCGCCTAGATGGGGGGCCAGAGCCTGGCGCATCAGGCGCTTGGCCGCAGCCAAGGCTCCGGGCGCTGCCCAGTCGGCCTCGGCCATGGCCAACAGCTCGGCCCCTTGAAAAACGCCGGGCTGTAAATGCCCGATCGGCACCAGCCCGGTTTCGGTCTGCAGACGATACAAACCGGCCGGGGCGATGGGTTGACCTTCGCTGTCCAGATCCAGGGCGAAACCATAGCCCAGCTCATCGAGCAGGCGCCATTCAAAAGAGCGCAGCAAGGGCTCCAGGGCACGGCCTTCGGCCAGCGCCAGCACGGTCATGGCGTAATGCTGGAATACCGCCGGATGCGGATCTTCGGCGGGTAACAAGCGAATCAGCAACTCATTCAGGTAAAGACCACTGAACAGCGCCTCACCCACCAGCAGATTGGGAATGCCGGCGGGATCGAGGCGGCCGACATTTTTCAGCTCACCACGCCCGCGAAACTCGGCTTCCAGCGGAATAAACGGCCGCGCCAGACTGCCAGCTTTGCCCCGAGCGCCACGCAGTACGGCGCGCAAGCGGCCTTGCGGGGTGAGAAAGTCCACCAGCGCGCTGCTTTCGCGGTAGGCACGGCTGTGCAACACATAGGCCGGCTGGCTAGAGGCAAGCATGGCGGGTTACTCGCAATGGCGGGCATGAGAATGCGCCCGCAGACGTATCAGATATCGTCGTAACCCAGGGAGCGCAGGGCGCGCTCATCGTCCGACCAACCGCCTTTGACCTTGACCCACAGGTTGAGCATGACCTTGGAGTCGAACATCACCTCCATGTCCTTGCGCGCTTCCTGGCCGATGCGTTTGATCCGTTCGCCCTTGTCGCCGATGATGATCTTCTTCTGCCCGTCACGCTCCACCAGGATCAGCGCATGGATATGCAGGATGCGCCCGTCGCGCTTGAATTCCTCGATTTCCACGGTGATCTGATACGGCAGCTCGGCGCCGAGTTGGCGCATGATCTTCTCGCGCACGAGTTCAGCGGCGAAGAAACGGCTGGAGCGGTCGGTAACCTGGTCTTCCGGGAAGAAGTGCACACCCTCGGGCAAACGCTCGCCCACCAGTTTTTCCAGGGTATCGAGGTTATGCCCGTGCTGGGCCGATACCGGCACGATCTCGGCATTCGGCAACTGGGTGGCCAGCCACTCCAGATGTGGCATCAACTCGGCCTTGTCTTCGATGCGATCTGTCTTGTTGATCGCCAGAATCACCGGGCCTTCGACGTACTGGATACGCTCCAGCACCATCTGGTCCTCATCGGTCCAGCGGGTACGGTCGACCACGAAGATCACCACGTCGACATCCTTCAGCGCCGACGCGGCGTTCTTGTTCATATAACGGTTAAGCGCTTTTTCGTTGTTCTTGTGCAGGCCGGGGGTGTCGACATAGATGGCCTGCACCTCGCCCTCGGTCTTGATCCCGAGCATATTGTGGCGGGTTGTCTGCGGCTTGCGCGAGGTAATCGCCAGCTTCTGGCCGAGGATGTGGTTGAGCAGCGTCGACTTGCCCACGTTGGGCCGGCCGACGATGGCGACATAGCCACAGCGTGTAACAGGTGTATCAGTCATTGCCATTCTCCACACCCAGGGCGATCAGCGCGGCAGTCGCCGCGACCTGCTCGGCGATACGCCGGCTGGCACCTTGGCCCAGGGTTTTATCATTGAGTAAGGTGACCTGACATTCGACCACGAATGTCCGGCAGTGCGGCTCGCCCTGGATATCCACCACTTCATAACGTGGCAGCTCACAGCCGCGCGACTGCAAAAACTCCTGCAGGCGGGTTTTCGGGTCCTTGTTGGTGTCGACCAGGGTCAGACTGTCCAACTCGGTGGTCAGCCAGGCCAACACCCGCTCGCGCGCCGCATCCATGCCGGCATCCAGATAGATGGCGCCGATCAGGGCTTCCAGGGCATCGGCGAGAATCGACTCGCGGCGAAAACCACCGCTTTTCAACTCGCCGGAACCCAGGCGCAGGTACTCGCCCAGGTCGAAGCCGCGAGCCAGCACAGCCAGGGTTTCGCCCTTGACCAGCCGCGCGCGCAGGCGCGACAGCTGCCCCTCACGGGCCTGGGCAAAACGCTCGAACAGCGCTTCGGCTGCAACGAAGTTGAGAATGGAATCGCCGAGGAACTCCAGACGCTCATTGTTGCGCCCGGCAAAACTGCGGTGGGTCAGGGCCAGGACCATCAGGTCCTGGTCTTTGAAGCTATAACCGAGCTTGCGCTCAAGACGGGCCAGGGAATCACTCACGGCATGCGCACACGGAATTCTTTATCGAAGCGTACGACCAGGTCGATATTCTCGATCAACGGCTCGCGCTTCTCATACTTCAGGTGGGCGTGAAACTCGTTGTTTTCCAGCTTGATCTTGAGCACATCTTCCAACTTGATATCGCGAATATTGTTGACCTGCATGCCTGTACTGACATGGCTATAGAAGTCGCCCACGGTAGTAATTTGCTTGCCCTTTTCATTTTCAACAGCAGTGATGATCTTTTCCAGGGACAAATAGTCAAAATAATGTGGCGCAACCTTAAACGCCGCACTGGCAAGAAAGGCCACCACAGCCAACATCATCATCCAGCCGAGAACCGACATTCCCTTCTGCGAACGCGAAAAATTCATATTTGACCCCAAGTATTTGAGTTATCCGATAGCCATCAAGGCTGGAGACAAGACTATATATAGCCTGCGACGCTGCATTTAACAGCGTCGCAAAATGCTCAACCCGTCAGTGAATCAGGCCGACACGGGAGAAATTCGGCAGGGTGCGCGACTTCGGATCGGGCCAGCTCATCCATACGGCAAAGGCTTTGCCGACGATATTCTGATCCGGCACCATGCCCCAGAGGTCTTTCGGGATGGCCGGATCATTCCAGTAGCGGCTGTCGTTGGAGTTGTCGCGGTTGTCGCCCATCATAAAGTAATGCCCTTGCGGCACCACCCACTCACGACCTGGCTCAACCCGATAACGCCGCATTTCCTTGCGAATTTGATGCTCGGCCTCGCCCAGTTTTTCCCTATACAGCACCGCACTGCCCAGGCTGCCCGGCTCTTCGCCGATCAACTGCTCGGCCACTGCCGCGCCGTTGACAAATAACCGCTTATCACTGCTGTAGCGCACATGATCACCGGCCAGGCCCACTACACGCTTGATGTAATTGATATTGGGCTCGCTGGGGTAGCGAAACACCATCACATCGCCGCGCTGTGGATCACCCACCTCAATGATCTTGCTATCCAGCACCGGCAGGCGGATGCCATAGGCGAACTTGTTGACCAGAATAAAATCACCTACTTCCAGAGTCGGCTTCATCGAGCCGGAGGGTATCTGGAAGGGCTCGACCAGAAAGGAGCGCAGCACCAGCACTATGGCCAGCACCGGGAAAAAGGATTTGCCGTACTCGACCAGCAGCGGCTCCTTGTTCAAACGCTCAACCACTGTTTCATCGGGCTCACTGACCTGGCCATGGTAATTGGCGATGGCGGTGCGACGGCGCGGCGCCAGAAAGATCAGATCGAACAGCGCCAGCGCGCCACAGACAGCGACTGCGATAACCAGTAACAGCGGGAAATTGATCGACATAGGGTCTTAACTATCCAACCTGAGCACAGCGAGGAAGGCTTCCTGTGGAATTTCCACGTTACCGACCTGCTTCATGCGTTTCTTACCGGCCTTCTGCTTTTCCAGCAGCTTGCGTTTACGGCTGACGTCACCGCCGTAGCACTTGGCCAATACGTTCTTGCGCAGCGCCTTGACCGTGGTCCGCGCGACGATCTGCCCGCCAATGGCAGCCTGGATGGCCACATCGAACATCTGCCGCGGAATCAGCTCTTTCATCTTCTCGGTCAACGCACGACCTTTGTAGTGGGCGTTGTCCTTGTGCACGATCAGGGCAAGCGCATCCACCTTGTCGCCATTGATCAGCACATCCAGCTTGACCAGATTGGCCGACTGATAGCGATCAAAATGGTAGTCCAGCGAGGCATAGCCGCGGCTGGTGGACTTCAGGCGATCGAAGAAGTCGAGCACCACTTCGTTCATCGGCAGGTCATAACGAACCTGAACCTGGGAACCGAGGAACTGCATGTCGCGCTGCACCCCGCGCTTCTCGATGCACAGGGTGATGACGTTGCCCAGGTGCTCCTGCGGCACCAGGATGGTGGCCTGCACGATCGGCTCACGGAAATCCTCGACCGAGGAAATATCCGGCAGCTTGGACGGGTTGTCGACGTAGATCGTCTCCCCGGTCTTGAGCACGACCTCGAAGATTACGCTCGGTGCGGTGGTGATCAAATCCAGGTCGTATTCGCGCTCAAGGCGCTCCTGGATGATCTCCATATGCAGCATGCCGAGGAAACCGCAACGAAAACCAAAGCCCAGCGCATCGGAGCTTTCCGGCGAATATTGCAGGGACGAGTCGTTCAGGGTCAGCTTCTGCAACGCATCGCGGAAATCCTCGAAATCGTCGGAGCTGACCGGAAACAGGCCGGCATAGACCTGCGGCTGGATACGTTTGAAGCCGGGCAGCACTTCGACGTCTGGCGTCGAGCTCAGGGTCAGGGTATCGCCCACTGGCGCGCCGTGAATGTCCTTGATGCTGGCGATGATAAAGCCCACTTCACCGGCCTTGAGGTCAACGGTGGCGGTGTGTTTCGGGTTGAACACGCCGACGCTGTCGACCAGGTGCACCTTGCCGGTGGACTTCACCAGCACCTTGTCACCCTTCTTGATCCGGCCATGGCGCACGCGCACCAGGGACACCACACCCAGGTAGTTGTCGAACCAGGAGTCAATGATCAGCGCCTGCAACGGCGCCTCAATATCACCGGTCGGCGCGGGAATGGTCTGCACCAGACGCTCGAGCACTTCGTCGACGCCCAGGCCGGTCTTGGCGCTGCAGGTAACGGCGTCGGTGGCATCGATGCCGATGATCTTCTCGATCTCTTCCTTGACCCGGTCCGGATCGGCCTGGGGCAAGTCGATCTTGTTCAGCACCGGCATGACCTCAAGGCCCTGCTCGATAGCGGTGTAGCAGTTGGCTACCGACTGCGCTTCCACACCCTGGCCGGCATCGACCACCAGCAGTGCGCCTTCGCAGGCCGCCAGGGAACGGCTGACTTCATAGGTGAAGTCGACATGCCCTGGGGTATCAATAAAGTTCAGCTGATAGGTGATGCCGTCTTTGGCCTTGTAATACAGGGTAACGCTGTGCGCCTTGATGGTGATCCCGCGCTCGCGCTCAAGGTCCATGGAGTCCAGCACCTGGGCCTCCATTTCACGATCGGCCAGGCCGCCACACATCTGGATAAAACGGTCAGCCAGGGTCGACTTGCCATGGTCAATGTGGGCGATGATGGAGAAATTGCGGATATGACTCAAATCACTCACGGATCAACACTCAAAAAGGTCGCAGGCGACTGCCCGCCGAAAATAGCCGCGAAGTGTACCCGAAAGCCACCCGGCGCGTCATCCAACCTGCCAAACGCCAGCATGCAAAAGGGCGACCGAAGCCGCCCTTGCAGATCAGCAGACGCCGCTCAGTCGGCCAGCTTGAAGGTGATAAAGCTGGCGCGCCCCTGGCGCAGCACCCGCATGGACACCGAACGGTTCTTCGGCAACTCCTGCGCCACCTGAGTAAAGGTCTTGGCCGAATCAATCGCCTGATTGTTCAGATGAGTGATGACATCGCCCGGACGCAAACCGATCAAGGCGGCAGGCCCCTCTTGCACCTCAGAAATCACTACGCCGCCCTTGAGATCGAGACTTTTCTTCTGCTCGACGCTCAACTCGACCACCTTGACCCCCAGGCGATTACTGCTGCGCTCCACCCCAGAACTAGCGTTACCCGCCAAGGTTTCGCCATCCTCAGGCAAAGCACCGATGGTCAACTCAAGCTTCTTGCGCGAACCATCGCGCACCACATCCAGTTCGGCGGTGCTGCCAGGCTTGAGCGCACCCACCAGGTGCGGCAGATCGGCCGACATGATGATGGGCTTTCCATCCAGACTGAGGATCACATCACCCACCAGCAAGCCACCCTTGGCTGCCGGCCCCTCCTCCAACACCTGGGCCACCAAGGCACCAGCAGGCTTATCCAGACCAAAGGATTCGGCCAGATCCTTGTTCACTTCCTGAATCACCACCCCCAGCCAGCCACGACTGACCTTGCCCTCGGCCTTGAGCTGGTCGGCCACATCCATGGCCACGCTCATGGGAATGGCAAACGACAATCCCATAAAGCCACCGGAGCGGGTGAAAATCTGCGAATTGATGCCGACCACTTCGCCGGCCAGATTGAACAACGGGCCACCGGAATTACCCGGATTGATCGCCACATCGGTCTGAATAAAGGGCACATAGCTCTCGTTCGGCAGGCTGCGGCCCTTGGCGCTGACAATACCTGCGGTCACCGAATGGTCGAAACCGAAGGGCGAGCCGATCGCCAACACCCACTCACCTACTTTCAGCTCTTCCGACTTGCCCAGCTTGACAGTGGGCAGGCCCTTGCCTTCAACCTTGAGCAGCGCCACATCGCTGCGCGGGTCAGTGCCCACCAGCGTGGCCTCCAGCTCACTGCGATCCGACAGGCGCACGATGATCTCATCGGCATCGGCCACCACATGGTTATTGGTCAGCACATAGCCGTCGGCGGAAATGATAAAGCCCGAGCCCAGGGACTGCGCCTCGCGTTGGCGACCACCGCCTGGGTTGCGCGGCACCTGCGGGATATTGCGCTCGAAGAACTCGCGAAACATCGGCGGCAGCCCTTCCAGGTCAGGCACATTCAGCTGCCCACTGCCGGCCACTGCCCGCTCCGGCATTTTTTGCCGGGTGCTGATATTCACCACCGCCGGCGAAGCCTGTTCAACCAGCTCGGTAAAATCAGGCAGGTTTGCCTGCGCCAGCATTGTCTGCCCCATCAGGAACAGAGCACAAAGCGCGGTAAATGATGTTTTCAGGCCAGGTATCGACATACAACTCCCCATCGAAAACAAGCAAAAGAATTAAAGCGCCACAGCAGTCGCTGCAAGCAAGGCACGCACCACCACTGGCTGCAGTGTCGGATCATCCGCCACCCGATTGCTGCGCCAGCGCACCCACATACAGGCTGTAAACAGCCCAACCAGCGCACTGAGAATAACCAAGGGTTCGCTCAACGCCAGCTGTTCGGCCACCACGGCCGCAGCAAACAATCCCAACAGGGGCACCAGATAGAGCAAAAGCGAGCCGCGAACCAGCAAGTCCTCGGCCACACCGATAACCACCAGATCGCCCACATCCAGCTGCAGGGTCGACAGCGCCCGCACATAGCCACGCTTACCGCCCGCCCCCAGCTGATCGAGCAAGCCCTGGCCGCAACCGGCCTTGAGCGAACAGCTGGAACAGGTGCTGCTGCGCAGCGTCTCAACCCAGACGGCACCCGCCTCAACCGCAACGACCCGACCCTGCTCCTCGATCATGGCGCCTCCTGCGCATCCGCCGCGCGCATCGACAAGGCGATGCGCTCGGCGGTACCCAAGGGAATTTCACCCACCACGGTCACCATCACATCGCCATCGCTGGTCTTCAGCCGCCGCGACACTGCCACGGTTGGCCCCACCTGGGTACGCACATCCTCGACTACCGCACCACGCAGCGGCTCCAGAAAGACCGAGAAACGCGCCAAACCATCGGCATAAACCTGACAAGCCACAGGCTCATTCGACGCCGGGCTGCGCCGCTGGCTAGTCGAACTCAAACTAAACCCCGGCGGCAACCAGTCGGATCGCCAGGTCGCGTCTTGTGCAACCGAGGGTTCGGGCAGGCTCACCTGCCGGCAAGCGGCGCCTGGTTTGAGCAGATCGGAGGCAGGTGCATGGGTGTCCAATAGGGTGAACTGGAAACGCTCCAGCAACTCGCCCTTGTCGTTCAACAGCAGGGATTTCAAAGGCAGACCGGTTTGCTGATCCAGATGCAGCTCAATGCCATAACGGTGCTGATCCCGCGGCACCAAGGCCAGCACCACGGCGGCGCGACCAGCTACCCGCGATTGCCCCAGCAGGCGCAACTCGTACCATTTACCCAGTTGCTCGGCATCCAGCACCCGCGCCGGCCACACCTGGCTGTCGACAAGCTGGTCGGCCAGCGCGCCGCTGGCGCACTGCACACGCCCATCGAGCCGCAGCACTTCCTGGGCGACCCCATCAAGCTGCAACAGGCGCTCGCGCACCGAGCCGTCTTCCTCGACCCGATGCCAAACGCTGTGGGTGGAAAAGCTGCCGTTGCGCTCATAGACAAAAGCGCCCTGAAAGCTCTGCTTGCGCTCAGCCTCGCCCAGGCGCTGCAACCAGGCCTGGGCATCGGCGGCAAAGGCCGGCAAGGCCAGACAACTGCCGATCAACAGAGCGGCGAAAGGAACAAAGCGCATGCGCCTCCTTAACGGTCTTCCAGGCTCGCCGCACGGGCATAAGGCAGCGCACTGTCATTGGCATTCTGCGCAGCTTGTTGCGCATGCTGACGCAAATAGGCCGGCAAGCGCTGATCATGCCAGCCAGTTTGCCCCTCAGCGACCGCACTGGCCGCCGGCGCGGATTCATCCGCCCGGAAGCCGGCCAGCATGGCCGGACCATTGACCTGCGGGACAACCAAGCGCGGCTGCTCGGCCTGCTGCGCCAGCTGGGCGCCGGCAAGCTCATCCTGATTGTACAGACGCACCCCAGCCAACACCGCCACGGTGACTGAGGCCGCTACCGCCAGCCGGCCAATCGTGCGCCAGGAGCCGCGCAACTTCTTGTCCGCGACCGGCACAGCCTCCTCGGCCAGCGCCGCAGACACGGCAGCCGCTATATCCAGGCGCGGCTCCAGCAGTTCTTTGTGCATGGCTGCCCGGGCAATCTGGTAGCGCGACCAGGTGGCGCGTACTTCGGCGTTGTCACTCGCATTGAGTACACGCCTGAGTTCCAGTTCGTCCGCCTCGTTATCCATCACCGCGGACAGCGATTCCTGTAGGGTTTCACGACTCATAGCGGTTCCTCTCTACGGCTGACGCCGCTGCCTCAGGCTTCCTGCAACAAAGGCTGCAGGGATCTATCGATGGCCTCGCGCGCGCGGAAAATTCGCGAACGCACCGTGCCGACCGGACATTGCATGACACTGGCAATATCCTCATAACTCAACCCGTCGAACTCACGCAGGGTCAACGCCGTGCGTAAATCCTCGGGCAGTTGCTCGATGCTGCGATGCACGGTGGCCTCGATCTCATCGCGCAACAAGACACGCTCCGGTGACTCGATATCCTTGAGGGCATGATCGCCATCATAGAACTCGGCATCCTCGGCACTCACATCACTCTCTGGCGGGCGCCGTCCGCGCGACACCAGATGGTTCTTCGCCGTATTGATGGCAATGCGGTACAACCAAGTGTAGAACGCACTGTCGCCGCGAAAATTGCCCAAGGCGCGGTAAGCCTTGACGAAGGCTTCCTGCGCCACATCCTGCGCCTCATGGGTGTCATGCACGAAACGCACGATCAACCCGAGAATCTTGTGCTGGTACTTCAGCACCAACAGATCGAATGCACGCTTGTCGCCGCGCTGAACGCGCTCAACCAGCTGCTGATCTTCTTCCTGGGTTAGCATCAAAACTCCTTATTAAGTTCGAAGGAGCAAAACACCAACCAGTACACCGGCCTGCCTAAATAGACTTGGACATTGCGCAAAAGTTCTCTCCCTCAAACAAGCTTCCTGCAGAACCTTTTCAAACACTGCACGGAGCGACGCACCAGAGAGCTCCCTTGGCACGCTGACAATCTGAACACCCGCAAGCCACAACACAGAACTGCAACCTGCTGCAGATAACAGCAAATACAATCAGGCTGCAGCCATTCGAACCGCAAACGCCGGGAAAGTTCCCAAACGCGGCATGCGGCCATAAGCCGGCTATTGTGCCGCCCACCCCCTCTATATACTAGGGGCCGCTTTCCTGCGGAATCCGGACATGAGCCAACACCATCAACACGACATACTGGTCATCGGCAGCGGTGCAGCCGGCCTCACACTGGCCCTGACCCTGCCGGAGCACTTGCGCATTGCCGTACTGAGCAAGGGCAACCTGTCCAATGGCTCGACCTACTGGGCACAAGGTGGCGTGGCGGCGGTGCTGGACGATACCGATACGGTCGAATCCCATGTCGCGGACACCCTCAACGCCGGCGGCGGCCTGTGCCGTGAAGACGCCGTGCGCTTTACCGTGGAACACAGCCGCGAAGCCATCCAGTGGCTGATCGACCAGGGCGTGCCCTTTACCCGCGACGACCAGACCGCCCGCGAAGACGGCGGCTTCGAATTCCACCTGACCCGCGAAGGCGGCCACAGCCACAGGCGCATCATTCATGCCGCCGATGCCACCGGCGCGGCCATCTTCAACACATTGCTGGAGCAGGCCAGGCAGCGTCCGAATATCGAGCTGCTGGAACAGCGCGTGGCGGTCGACCTGATCACCGAGCGCAAGCTCGGCCTTGATGGCCAGCGCTGCCTGGGTGCGTACGTACTCAATCGCGCCAGCGGCGAGGTCGACACTTTCAGCGCCCGTTTCGTCATCCTCGCCACCGGCGGAGCGGCCAAGGTCTACCTCTATACCAGCAACCCGGACGGCGCCTGCGGTGATGGCATCGCCATGGCCTGGCGCGCCGGCTGCCGGGTCGGCAACCTGGAGTTCAACCAGTTCCACCCCACCTGCCTGTATCACCCACAGGCCAAGAGTTTTCTGATTACCGAGGCGCTGCGCGGCGAAGGCGCACTGCTCAAGCTGCCCAATGGCGAGCGTTTTATGCCGCGTTTCGATGAGCGCGCCGAACTGGCGCCCCGCGACATAGTGGCCCGCGCCATCGACCATGAGATGAAGCGCCTGGGCGTCGATTGCGTGTACCTGGACATCAGCCACAAGCCGGCCGATTTCGTCAAAACCCACTTCCCCACCGTGTATGAGCGCTGCCTGGATTTTGGCATCGACATCACCAAACAGCCCATCCCCGTAGTGCCGGCCGCTCACTACACCTGCGGCGGCGTGCTGGTCGACCAGAACGGTCATAGCGACGTGCCAGGCCTGTACGCCATAGGCGAAACCAGCTTTACCGGCCTGCACGGCGCCAACCGCATGGCCAGCAACTCACTGCTGGAGTGCTTCGTCTATGCCCGCGCGGCCGCCGCCGACATAGTCGCCAAGCTGGATCAGGTGCAAGCTCCCGCCGCGCTGCCCAGCTGGGACGCCAGCCAGGTCACCGACTCGGACGAAGATGTAATCATTGCGCACAACTGGGACGAACTGCGGCGCTTTATGTGGGACTACGTCGGCATCGTGCGCACCAACAAGCGCCTGCAGCGCGCCGAACACCGGGTGCGCCTGCTGCTCGATGAAATCGACGAGTTCTACAGCAACTACAAGGTCAGCCGCGACCTGATCGAACTGCGCAACCTGGCCCAGGTAGCCGAACTGATGATCCGTTCCGCCATGCAGCGCCACGAGAGCCGCGGCCTGCACTACACCCTGGACTACCCGCAACAGCTGCCTGTGGCCGCAGACACTATTCTGCTGCCGCCCACCTACGCCGACTGAACTTCAGGCGCACGCGCAAGCGCCGGTGCTGATCCCGCGGCAAGCTGTCGCGGGCGATGCACAGGCCGCGTACACGCCGCTGATCAAGCAGACGAAAACGCAGCAAAACCATTTGCGGCAGCGCCAGGCTGTCGTGATGCAGCGCGATGCCCTGCCAACCGGCGGCCGCGCTGTAGACCTGCCAGCCCTCGGGACCATGGCGCAACGCACTATAGGCCCGCGGGCTACTGAGCAGCAGATGGCGCGGCACAACCCAACCGGCGTGCGCTAGACAGAACACCAGGCCCACACCGCGCGCCCATAGCGGGATATCCACCATGGCCAGGCTAAGCAGCGCCAACCCCTGGATCAGGGCATAGCACACCAGTAACAGCCGCGACGGCTGCCACCGGCACTCGAACCCCTCACTTGGGCTGGACACGGTCCAGAATCATCCGAACCATGCGCTTGAGATCGGCATCCTCGGGCTCGCCGCGCTGCATAAACCAGCCGAACATGTCCTGATCCTCACACTCGAGCAGTTTGCGATAGCGCTCGCGGTCAGCCTCATCGAGGTGCGGGTACACCTCCCTGACAAACGGCACCAGCAGCACATCCAGCTCCAGCATACCGCGCCGGCTGTGCCAAAAAAGACGATTGAGTTCAACCGAGTCAACCATGGGTATGCTCCTTGAAAAATGGTATGGAACCATTTTTAACGTCGCGTATCGACGGCCAGAAAGGTGGCTGTCATGGATGGCAGGCCATAAAGAATGGCATGGAGCCATTTTTAACGTCGCCCAGCGACGGCCCGAAGGGTGGCCGCCACGGATGGCGGGCCATAAATAAGGCGCGCAGTATAACGGCGAAACACACTGCTGATGACCTCGCCCGGCAATCCGCCAGGCAATGCCGCAACCAAGCGCAACAGCAAGCACTGACAAGGCCCCAGCCGCGCTCTATGATAAGCCCCCTAACTTTTATCCAGCGATACCTAATCCACCATGGCCGATACCGCGTTTTACTGCACCCTCAGCCACGAAGGCATCCTTGCCGTACGCGGCCCGGACGCCAACAAGTTCCTCCAGGGCCAGGTCACCTGCAACCTCAACTACCTCAGCGACAGCCATTCCAGTCTGGGCGCACGCTGCACGCCCAAGGGGCGCATGCAGTCGAGCTTTCGCATCGTTAGCCTGAGTGACGGCTACCTGCTGGCAATGGCCAGCGAACTGCTTGAAACGCAGCTGAGCGACCTAAAGAAATACGCCGTATTCAGCAAATCCAAGCTCAGCGACGAAAGCCGCGACTGGCTGCGCGTTGGCCTGAGTGGCGGCGATGCCGTGCTGCAGAGCCTGGGCCTTGAACTGCCAACACAAGCCAACAGCGTGGCGCGCAGCAACGAATTGCTGGCCCTGCGCCTGAGCGATGGCCGCGCCGAACTCTGGATACCCGCGAGCCAGGCCGAAACCGTGCGGGCGCAACTGGCCAGCCAACTACCGGAAGCACCGCTAAATGACTGGCTATTGGCCCAGGTGCGCGCCGGTATTGGCCAGGTTGTGGGCGCTACCCGCGAGCTGTTTATCCCGCAAATGATCAACCTGCAGGCCCTGGATGGCGTGAGTTTCAAGAAAGGCTGCTACACCGGCCAGGAAATCGTCGCACGCATGCAGTACTTGGGCAAACTCAAACGCCGCCTATATCGCCTCGAACTGCATGACACCCAGGTGCCAGAGCCCGCCACCGCGCTGTTTTCCCCTGTCCACGGCTCCAGCGTCGGTGAAGTGGTGCTGGCCGCGCGTAGCGCCACTGGCGTCGAGTTGCTCGCCGTGTTGCAGGACGATGCCGCGCAGGATGGCCGCCTTTATCTGGGCGCGGCCGACGGCCCGAGCCTGAGCCTGCTGGATTTGCCGTATACACTGGATGCAGATCGCGAAATTCAACGCTGAGTGTCGCCGCCCTATTTTTCGGCGACCCGCTAACTACACTTGTATTGCCTGACCGACTAAAGAGAATTGCCCATGAGCAAGCTTGCCGAAAAAGTCCAAAAGGAACTGATCCAGGCCATCGACAACGATGAACTGGTGCTACCCACCCTTCCGGAAGTCGCATTAAAGGTGCGCGAGGCGGCTGAGGACCCTGACATCGGCATTCCGCAACTGAGCAAGGTGATAGGCAATGACGCGGCCCTGACCGCGCGCATCATCAAGGTGGTGAACAGCCCGCTGCTGCGCACCAACAAGGAAATCACCGATCTGCAGATGGCCGTCGCCCGCCTCGGCATCAACTACACCTGCAACCTGGCCACGGGCCTGGCGATGGAGCAGATGTTCCAGGCCACCTCGGACGTGGTCGATCGCAAGATGCGTGAAGTGTGGAACAAAAGTACGGAAATCGCGGGCATCTGCCATGTACTGTGCAAACACTACACCCGCCTACTGCCCGACCAGGCGACCCTGGCCGGCCTGGTCCACCAGATTGGCGTGCTGCCGATCCTCACCTACGCCGAAGAACACAGCGAGTTGCTGGCCGACTCGATCAGCCTCAACCATGTGATCGAGCAGATTCACCCGATCATCGGCGACAAGATCCTGCGCACCTGGGAGTTCCCCGAACTGATCGCCATGATCCCCAGCCAATACCTGGACTTCACCCGCGACAGCGCCAAGGTCGACTATGTCGATATCGTTCAGGTCGCCACCCTGCAGAGCTACCTGGGCAGCGAGCACCCCTACACCCAGCTGGACTGGAGCACGGTGCCGGCCTTCGCCAAGCTCGGCCTCGACCCCAACGTCGACATGCAGGCCGACGAAGACCTCTCCGCCGCCATGGAAGCGGCCATGAGCATGCTGCAATAAAAGCGTCGCGGCGCGGCTGACAATCTGCCTCTAGACTCAAGCCCACAGGTTCGTCGGAAGCCGTCACGCATGCGCCTCGTCCTTCTCCTCTGCACCCTACTGCTGGGTAGCCTGCAGGCTGCCGAACCGC